>BQJX01000367.1 GCA_021604925.1 Gemmatimonadota bacterium | reverse complement strand
CGGCTCGCGTGCGCGACCACACGTCGCTGGTTCGCGCGCTGATCGGTTCCTACCTCGCGTTCCTGTTCCTCGGCGCGGCCTGGTTCCAGCCGTGGTATCTGATTCCGCTGCTTCCCCTGAGTCTGCTCGCGGACGACCGCTCCGCGCGCACCCTGGTCCTGGGGTTCAGCGGCTCCGCCGTGGTCGGTCTGTACGCGGTGTACTTCGCCACGTACTCCTTCGCGCCGCCGCAGCTGACGGTGATGACCCTGATCACCTTCGGGCCCCCGGTGGCGCTGGCGTGGCGGCACCGGCGGAGCCTGGTCCCCTAGGCGCCCCGCAGAGGGCTTCTCCCCCTCCCCCGGGCCGAAACTCCGTCCCCGGGACGGCACCCCCCGCCGACGGGGCGGCAGGGACCGCGTCCGGGGCGGATACCATGGCTCCCGCTGGCAATTGTCGGTACGCTAGGGCAGACTCTGCGTTTGATCATCCACCGCGCCCGACCCCCCATGGCGCCCGTCGTTCGGAAGGAACCAACATGCGTTTCAATCCCACCTGGAATCGCGGCCCCGCGGCCGCCGTCGCTTCGGTCGCCGCGCTGGCTCTGGCCGGTTCGGCCGCCGCGAGCGAGTATGCCCCGCACATCGGGGACTTTGGCCTGGACCTGGAAGGTCAGGATTCCGCCGTCCGCCCGCAGGACGACTTCTTCCGCTACTCGAACGGCCAGTGGCTCGCCGAGTTCGAGATCCCGGAGGACCTCGCCGGCTACGGGTCGTTCACCAAGCTCTTCCTGGAATCCGAGGAGCAGGTGAAGGCGATCATCGAGGAAGTGGCGGCCGCGGACAGCGAGCCCGGCACCGTGGCCCAGAAGGTCGGCGACCTCTACAACGACTACGTGGACGAGGAAGCGATCGAGGCCGCCGGCCTCACGCCGCTGGCCGCGGACTTCGAGCGGGTGCTGGCCGCCGAGAGCCACACGGACATCCTGCGCCTGCTCGGCAAGTACGATCGCCTGGGCGGCACCACTCCGTTCAACTACTACATCGGGCAGGACGAGAAGGACCCGAGTCGGTCCATCATCCACTTCGTGCAGAGCGGCCTGGGGCTGCCGGACCGCGACTACTACCTGGACGATGAGAACGCGCGCTTCGTCGAAGCCCGGAAGATCTATCGCAACTATCTGGAAACGCTGTTCACGCTGGCCGAGCGGGGCGAGCCGGCGGCGCGAGCCGAAGCCATCTACGCGCTGGAGGCGCGCCTGGCCGAGGCGCACTGGCCCAGCGAGGACACGCGCGATCTGGACAAGACCTACAACATGATGTCGCGCAAGGCGCTTTCCGAGCTGGCCCCGGGGCTCCCCTGGGACGTCTACCTGGAGGCGCTGGGCGTCCAGGACGTGCAGGAGTTCGTGGTGGAGGAGCCCAGCGCGTACGCCGCCATGGCGCAGATCTTCACCGACACGCCGGTTGGAGTCTGGCAGGACTACATGATCTATCGGCTGCTGCGGAACAACGCCTCGTTGCTGCCGAAGGCCGTGGATGACGCGCACTTCGCGTTCACGTCCCAGGCGCTTTCCGGAGCCAAGGAGAAGCGGGAGCGATGGAAGCGCGGCGTGCAGTTCATCAACTCATCCATGGGAGAGGCCGTGGGCCAGCTCTACGTGGAGCGCCACTTCTCGGCCACTGCCAAGGAGCGGATCGACGAGCTGGTGAACAACCTGCTGATTGCGTTCGGGGATCGTCTGGACCGTCTGGACTGGATGAGCGATGCCACCCGCGCGGAGGCGAAGGACAAGCTCTCCAAGTTCGCGGTGAAGATCGGCTATCCGGAGGAGTGGAAGGACTTTTCCACCCTGGAGGTCAAGCCGGGCGACCTGCTCGGCAACACGCTGCGGGCCCGGATGTGGTTCAACAACTACCAGCGCGAGAAGCTGAACAAGCCCGTGGACCGGCTGGAGTGGTTCCTGAGTCCGCAAGTCGTCAACGCGTACTACAACCCCGGCCTGAACGAGATCGTGTTTCCCGCCGCAATTCTGCAGCCGCCCTTCTTCGATCCGTACGCGGACGACGCCATCAACTACGGCGGCATCGGCGCGGTGATCGGGCACGAAATTGGCCACGGCTTCGATGATCAGGGCCGCAAGGTCGATGGCGACGGGGTCATGCGCGACTGGTGGGTGGAGAAGGACGCGGAGCTGTTCGGGCAGCGGGCCGACGCGCTCGTGGAACAGTACAACGCCTACGAGCCCATCGAGGGGATGTTCATCAACGGCGAACTCACGCTGGGCGAGAACATCGGCGACCTGGGCGGGCTGGAGATCGCGTACCACGCCTACCGCCTGAGTCTGAACGGGAAAGAGGCGCCCGTGATCGACGGACTCACCGGCGACCAGCGCTTCTTCCTGGGCTTCGCGCAGATCTGGCGCGGCAAGTACCGCGACGAGGCGGCGGCCCAGCAGATCGCCGCGGATCCGCACAGCCCGGTCGAGTTCCGGGTGAACGGTACGCTGTGCAACATCGACGCGTTCTACGCCGCGTTCGACGTGAAGCCCGGCGACGCCATGTACCGGGAGCCGGACCAGCGCGTTCGGATCTGGTAGCACCCCGCCCATGCGAGTCACACGGCCGCCGCGATCTCCGGGTCGCGGCGGCCTTTCTCTACCCCCGCCGCGACGGGGCCGGCGCGGACGTCTCCGTCCAGAAGTTCCGCACGTCCAACACCACGCTCCGCGCGAACTCGTCGCCCTGGACCCAGGAACGCACCATGCTTCCCACGATCGAGGCCGCCGCCAGCACCGTGTACACGATCGAGCGCCGCGTGCACGGCTCCTGGAACGGCTCACCCTGCAGGGTGCTCTCGTACGCGTCGCGCGGGTCCCGGTCCAGGTCCACCGCGTGGATCTCCACCACTTCGGCGCCGGCGCGCGCGTCCACCAGGAAGCGCACGTCGGCCCGCTGCTTCAGCTGATCCCAGATCCGGCGCCGCTCCTCCAGCGAATCCACGGCCACGATCACGATGGGGCCGAGGCGGCGATCCTCCGCCCCCGTGAACCGCTCCTGCGCCGTCTCGATGTCGCAGTCCAGGATCCACGCGGTCATCTCGGCCAGGGCCTCCACCTTGGGCCGGGACATGGACACGTCCGCCGAGCGGAACCACTGGGTGGGGAGGTTGTGCGCCTCGCACAGATCGAAGTCCGTGACCGTGATCCGGTTGCGCACGCCAAAGCCCATCTTGCCGAGACAGAGCAGGATGGCGCCGCCCAGCGAACCGGCCCCCACCAGATCCACGTCCAGGTGGTGCAGGTTCTCCGGCACGAGCAGGTCACGCTGTCGAAGAAACGTGCTCACGGTGCAGCTCCTTTCGCAGGGGGCAGGGGCGGAGGTTCCGCCACGAGGGTCAGAAGAGGTAGTCGAAGATGCGTCGTCGGCTCTCCGCCGGTTCGCCGCGCGGCACGAGGCCGACCAGATTCGTCTCCACGAAGTTCAGGACGGTGTCCACGAGCCCGTAGGCGTCGGTGGACTCCTCCATGCTGTGGATCACGTCGGCCGCAAGTCCCAGGCACATGGAGCGCGCGCCGCCCAGTTCGGGCCGGCCCGCCTTCCAGATGCGCAGCTGCGGCCCCACGGGCGCCGGCGCCGAGCGCAGCGCGAACAGCAGGGCGTGGTGGCCGCGATCCGCGTCGATCGCGCGGGGGTTGATCAGGCCGCGGATCTCCAGCTCGTGCACCCGGATGGCGGCACAGGCCCGGCTCTCCACCAGCCGAATGAGCCGCTCCCGCTCTCCCCGGACCTGTTCCGGGTCCACCTTGCGGCGGTGATCGCCCCGGCGCGCCTTCTCCAGCAGCCGCAGCCGGCGGGCCAGCGCGCGCGGCAGCGTGCGCTCCAGCCCCGCGCGCCGCAGCATCCGGATCTCGCGGTCGAAGCGGGGGAGCC
>BQJX01000366.1 GCA_021604925.1 Gemmatimonadota bacterium | reverse complement strand
GCGGAGTCCACCAGCACCGGGCTTCAACTGGCGCGCAACCGCATCACCGGGGGTTCGTCGTTCGGAGTGCTCGTGGACGCGGACTCGCGCGTCCGGATCGGCGGTGCGCTGCCCTTGGCGAACGACCTGTTCGGGAACGGCGGCGCCACCCCGGTGCAGGTCCGCAACGAGAACACGGTGGCCGATTCCCTGGACGCGCTTCTGAACTACTGGGGCACGCAGGAGTACGACCAGATCCTGGCCCAGATCCAGGGACCCGTCCGGAGCTGTCCCATCACGGACGCCACGCACACGCTATCGTTGTGTGCTCCGTTGAGCGCGGTGGACGTCCCATCCGCGCCCCGGGCGCCCGGGTTGTCGCTGTCGATCGGACCGAGTCCATTCGACGAGACGACGCGGATCCGCTTCGTGCTGCCGACCGGTGCGCCCACCCGCGTGACCGTGCACGATGTCTCCGGCCGGTTGGTGCGGGTCCTCGCCGACCGCTGGCTTCCGGCGGGCCCGTCCGCCTTGGACTGGCCGGGACGGGACGGGGCGGGCCGGGCGGTGGCCCCGGGCGTCTACTTCATCCGTTTGGAGGCGGGCTCCGTTCGCCAGACGGGCCGGGTGGTCCGGATCCGCTGATCACCGCGCGCCCGATTCCGGCGCCGCCCTCCCCATCGCGGCCTTGACGCCGTCGGCTCCAGACCGTCTCCTAGGGCTCGAATCGGTCGATTCCACCCTTGAACCCGGCGGGGACCCTCGTGTCCGACGAATTCCTTGAACAGTTTCCGCCTCCGGCCCGTCTGACCCCTGTGAAGGACGAGATCTCGCCGCGGGGGACCCGATTGACGACGCTCAGCGATGCCGAACTGGTCGCCCTCACGCAGGAGGGCGACGTGACCGCCTTCAATCAGCTGGCGACCCGGTGGGAGTCCAGCCTGTACGGCTTCACGCGGCGAACCCTGGGCGACTCGGAAGATGCCCGGGACGTCTGCCAGGAAGCTCTGGTCAAGGCATACACGAACATCCGCAAACTGCGGGACGGGGAGAAGTTCAAGTCATGGGTGCACTACATCGCTCTCAATCTCTGTCGGGATCGATTCCGCACCGCCCGCTCCAAGGCAGAGATCCTGCCGTACGAGGAGGGTCGGGGGGAGGATCTGGCGGGCCAGGACACCCCCACGGTGGCCAAGGCCGTGGCGACGGACGCGGGAGCGGAACTGGGGAGCCTGGGCGACGCGCTGTCGTCGGTGCTCGAGAAACTTCCGCAGGAGCAGCGTACCGCGATTCTCCTGCGCGAGTTCCAGGGGTTCACGTCGGAGGAGATCGGCGAGATGACCGGCGTTCCGGCGGCCACCGTGCGAACCCGCATCTACTACGGATTGAAAACCATGCGTCGAGTGATGAAGGATCGCGGGCTCGAGCGCTCGGACTTCCAGTGACGCAACGAACGGTGAGGAGGGGATTCGAATGAACGCCGACGTGGACCCGCGCATCGACAAGATGATGGCCTATCTCTACGGCGAACTGCCGGAGGCCGAGGAGCGGGCGTTCCGGCGTTTGCTCGAGAAGGACGACGCGTTGCGCGCCGAGTTCGAGGAGCTGACCGAAACGCGCGAACTGCTGGGCGGTTGGGAAGTGGAGGAACGGGTTCCCAGCTTTGTTCTGGTGGAAGGCGCCGGCGCCACCGCCGCGGCCCAGGGCGGCGGCAGACTGGCGAAGATACTGGAGCCGTTCCGGGGCTTTGCCGTGACTCCCGCATGGGGGCTGGCGGCGGCCGCCGCGATCCTTCTGGTGCTGGCGGTGGGCGGCTTCCGCGTGGACCGCGTGGACGGTGGTATTGCGCTTCGCTTCGGCGAGCCCACCGACCCGGCCGTCACCGAGGTGGCGCAGCCCGCGCCGTCCAACGTGCCCACGAACCTGGAGGAATTCCGGTCCTCGATTCCGATCGAGTCCTCGGGGCGGGAGGACCTGGTCGTGCCGGCCAGCGCCTACGTGACCCGCGAGGATCTCAAGACGTACGACGAGAACCTGATCCTGATGCTGTCGGAACTCCTGAACGCGTACGCGCGCAATCGCGACCGCGAAGTGACGGAAGGATTCCAGTCCGTGTACCAGGAAGTGAACGCCCGACAGGACTATGACTACCAGCAACTTTCCGGACGTATCGACGTGTTGGGGCGGGAACTCCTGTTGGAGACCGACCGGAGCGCGCGAGGGTTCCAGGAGATCTTGACCAACGAGCCGCCCACCCAGCGGACCCCCGTCGGAAGTGAGGAGGAGGAGTAGACATGTTTGGAGGAAGACGTACCCGAAAGGGATCGATCTGGACGGAGGTGCTGATCGCCGGAGCGGCCCTTCTGGCGGGACTCGCGGTTTCCCAGGCGTTCGCCGTGGAACCGCCCACGTCCCGCAAGATGGCCCGGCAGATCGACGTGATGGAAAAGATCATGGACCAGGTCCTGGTGGACAGTCCGAATTTCCTGGTGAGTGGTCGCGGCACCACGCGCGGCCTGTTCGTGAAGAACTACGGGGTCATCTTCACGTTCTCGGCGTCGCTGGTGGACAAGGGTTCCAACTGGAGTTTCGACTTCGGCGAGGGCTTCAAGGTCTACAACGAGGAAGGCAAGCGCGTGATCGTGCTGGATGGCGACGACGTGGTTCAGGACTACATGGTCGGGGACGAGGACGAGGAAGACGATGAGGGTCGCGACGACAGGAAGGGCCGGTCGCGCCGCGATCGCGGGGACCGGGTCCAGGAGCGACTCTACGGTCGCGGCAAGGCGGAGATCGTGGACGTGTTCCTGGACTACGGGGACACCGTGACCACGCTGGCGGACGGCGAGTGGCTCGCGATCGTCGCCTTCCTCCGGGACAGCAGCTACTTCAGCGAGGCCCGCATCTCCCGTCTCGCGTTGAAGGCCAAGGCCGCGGATCTGCGGGCCTTTGCCGCCGAGAAGATTTCCGAAGAGGAGATGGTGAAGCGCATCGTGGAAGAGGAATACTAGAAGCGCCCGCGAGCCGGGGGGGAGCGTCGTGAGAACGGCCCTTCGCCCCGGTTCCGGCCCGCCTACTCCGATCCGATCGGGATCGTCCCCAGCAGGATCAGCACTCCCACCGTCAGCGTGACGCTCGCCGCGACCACGGACGCCAGCTTCAGCTTGGGACGGGCGGACTCCGTGGCGCGCGGCGCGACCACCCGCCACCCGATGACCAGGTCGCCCACGGCCATGGCAACCAGCACGAGTCCTACCACCGTGCGCAGCATCATGATCACTCCTCCGCGCTGGGATTCCACAGGGCCACTTCGTCCAGCGACTTCCGCCGGAGATCGGGCACCGTGGCGTCGGGCGCAGGATACCCGATGGGAAAGAGGATGAACGGTCGCTCGTTGCGCGGGCGACCGAGGATCCGGCTGAGAAAGCCCATGGGACTGGGCGTGTGCGTGAGCGTGGCGAGTCCCATGGAGTGCAACGCCGTGATGAACATCCCGCACGCGATGCCCACGCTTTCCTTGGCGTAGTAGTTCTTGCGCGGCCCACCGTCCTCGCGGATGCCGTGGATCTCCTCGAAGACGACCACGATCCAGGGGACCGTTTCCAGATAGGGCTTCTTCCACGTGGTTCCCAGCGGCGCCAACGCCTCCAGCCACTCCGGCGGCATGCGCCCGCCCTCGTAGCTGATGCGCTCCTCCTGCTCCGCCGCCTCCCGGATCCGACGCTTCACCCGGGGATTGTCCACCGCGACGAATCGCCACGGCTGCCGATGCGCGCCAGACGGCGCGGTGGAGGCGGCCCGGATCGCGGACTCGATGAGGTCCCGCGGGACCGGCTCGTCCAGGAAGTGGCGGACGCTTCGCCGGCTCTCCATGAGCTCCTCGAAGTCGCGCGCGCGGCGACGCATCTCGTCGAGCGGGAGACGATCCCGCCG
>BQJX01000365.1 GCA_021604925.1 Gemmatimonadota bacterium | reverse complement strand
AGGCGCATGCGTCGGTCGAAGCGGATGCCCTCGGCCCGCAGCAGCTTGCGCTGGCGCGCCGCTCCGTCGCCGGCGGCCCGCGCGCTCACCTCGCCCCGCGAGTTCAGGACGCGGTGCCACGGAACGCGGTCTTCCTCGCGGACCGAGGCCATGGCAAAGCCAACCATGCGCGGAGTGCACTCGCCGGCCAGTCGCGCGATCTGCCCGTACGTGGCCACGCTGCCGGGCGGGATCTGGCGCACCACCCGGTACACCCGTTCCTGGTAGGTCGGCTCGGTCACGCGCCCGCGGGGGCGTGGGTCTGCAGGCGCACCCGCCGGGTCAGCACGTCGTCACTGGTGCGCAGCTGCACGACGAACTCGCGCGCATCTTCGGTCTCTTCCCAGGTGACCTGCCACGTGGGCGAGGGCAACGGGGCCCGCCCGGTGGAGTGCTCAACGGGGGGAGTCACGTTCTGTTTCACGGTGGTCTCTCGGGTTTCGCCGGCCGCAAAGCGCGGACAGCCAGGATTCACGGGCCTTTCGGCCGCTGAACCCCTGCAGCGTAATCAATCGGAGGGCCGCCCGTCAAATCCCGGCGGCGGCCAACCGGTCTGCGCTACCCCACCACCTTGGGATCCAGGCCCATCTTCTTGGCCATGTCCCGCAGGATTGCGCGACCGATCACGATCTTTTGGACCTGGCTGGTGCCCTCGTAGATCTGGGTGACCTTGACGTCGCGCATCAGCTTTTCCACCGGATACTCGCGGGAGTAACCGTAGCCGCCGAAGATCTGCACGGCGTCCGTGGCGATCTGCATGGCCCGATCCGAGGTGAAGACCTTGGCCACGGCCACTTCCAGGTTGTTCTGAATCCCCTGGTCGCACATCCAGGCGCACTGCCACGTGAGGAGACGCCCGGCCTCGATGTCGCGGTGCATGTCGGCCAGCATGAACTGGACCGCCTGGTGATTGGCGATGTAGGTGCCGAACGTCTGCCGCTCCAGCGAGTAGCGCAGGCTGTGATCCAGCGCGTTCTGCGCCACGCCCACGGCTCCGGCCGCGATCGCCGGCCGCGTGTACTGGAACGTCTTCATGGCCGTGTAGAAGCCGGTGCCCTCTTCGCCCAGGAGGTTCTCCGCCGGGATCTCCGCATCGTCCAGATTGATGTCGCACGTGTACGACGCGCGCTGGCCCATCATGTCCTCTTTCTTGCCCAGCGACACTCCGGGATGGTCCTTCTCCACGATGAACGCGTTGATTCCGCGGTGCTTCTTGGACGGATCCGAAGTGGCAAAGATCACGTACCAGTCCGCCACGCCGGCGCCCGTGATCCACCGCTTGACCCCGTTCAGGATGTACTTGTCGCCCTTCTTCACGCACGTGGTCGCCAGCGAGCCGGGGTCCGAACCGACTTCCGGCTCGGTGAGGCCGTACGCGCAGTGCAGCGGCGCCTCCATGAGCGGCGCCAGGTACTTCTTCTTCTGGGCGTCGGTCCCCGCGAGCTTGACCGGCACGATCCCCAGGTTGTTGGCCATGATGGACAGCGAGATACCCATGCAGCCATGCGCGAGTTCCTCCGCGATCAGGCACTCCTCAAGCGCCCCCATCTCGAGTCCGCCGTATTCCTCGGGCAGGATGCAGTTCATCAGGCCGATCTCCCACGCCTTCTTCACGATGGCGGTGGGGAACTCGCCGTCCTTGTCGTGGTGCTCCGCGACCTGCGGCGTGATCTCCTTGTCGGAGAAATCGCGAGCGAGCTTCCGAACTTCTTCCTGCTCGGCGGACAGGCGGAACCAGGGGCCCTGATCGACGGAACTAGGCGAAGACGTGGTCGTGGACATGGCTCTCCTCGCCTCTCACGCGGTCGGAGCGAAGCCTCACCGCGGGGGCACGAAGTACTTGATATGGGAAGAGTTATGGGTACGGACGTTCTCAGCAAGATACCGGGGAGGATGTTCCACTGTCAAGGACCGACCCCCAACGACGGACGATGCGGCGGGCCGGCGAAGAGAGCGCCCGGTCCAGCGCGAGGGTGGGCGTGATCCAGAGATGGTCTCGGTCGCGGAGCGAGTGCGGGTCGAAGAGCGGACGCGGGTCGGGTCCCCCGGGGCCCGGCCGCGCCGAGACGGGCTCGGCAGCAAATACATCCAGCCGCACGCGCCGATGCGTGACCGCGTGGCGAATCATGCCCAGCGGCCCCAGGATCTCCACCGCGAACGGGACGAGCCCGCGGACGTCCTCCGGGCCGGTCGCCGCGCGATCGTCGTCGCCGGCGAAGGCCCCGGGCAGGTCCCACAGTCCGGGCAGCAGTTCGTCCGGCCCGCGTCGGCGCAGCAGGATCCGATCGGCGGTGCGTACCAGCAGCACGGCCCGCTGGATCGGGACGCTCTTCTTCCGGGCCGCCAGCGCGGGAAGCTCCTCCACCCGGCCGTCGCGGAACGCCACGCACGATCCGTTCAGCGGACAGGCTCCACAGGCGGGGTCGCGCGGCGTGCACACCAGGGCCCCGAGTTCCATCTGCGCCTGGTTCACCTCCGAGGGATCGCCCGCGCCCACCACCGCGGCCGCAAGCTCCCACAGGGTTCGCGAAGCGGGCACCCGCTGGGGGTCGCCTTCCACCCCGAAGACCCGGCTCAGGACGCGCTGGACGTTCCCGTCCAGGATGGGGGCGCGCTCTCCGTACGCAATCGAGCGAACGGCTCCCGCCGTGTACCGCCCGATCCCGGGAATGGACAGAGCGCCGGCCTCGTCGCGCGGGAACTCGCCGCCATGCACTTCAACCACCACTTGAGCTCCCGCGTGCAAGTTGCGCGCACGGCGGTAGTATCCCAGACCGCTCCAGGCTTCCAGCACGGCCTCTTCCCCAGCGGCAGCCAGCGCCTCGACCGACGGGAATCGCTCCAGAAACCGGTCGAAGTAGCGAAGGACGGTATCCACCCGGGTCTGCTGGAGCATGATCTCGGACACCCAGACCCGGTAGGGCGAAGGATCGCGCCGCCAGGGTAGATCGCGGGCCGCGCGCCGGTACCAGGACACCAGCGCCCTGCGGTACGTGGCCATTTCCACCGTGGGGACTGACACGAACACCTCCGGGAAGAGGAGCAGTCTACCCCGAAGGATCCCGGTTCGGGAACGCTCCCCAGATCTGCGACTTCCCGGTATGATGCCTCTCCCCTAGTCACGCATCCCCCCGAACCCTCCAGGAGGTCCGATTGCGTATCTGCTTGCGGGCGTTGGCTGTGTTCCTCGCCACCGGAGTCGGCATCGGTCCGGGGCACGCCGCCGTGAGCATTCAGGATCTCGTGGAGTTGAGCACGCCGTCGCAGGTGGCCACCTCTCGCGACGGCAAGCAGGTGGCCTGGGTGACCCGCCAGCAAAACCTGGGCAACCTCGACGAGAACGAGAGCCAATCCCGCGTATACCTATGGCGACAGGGCGGTTTCGAGAGTTTCGACCAGCTGAAGCGACTGATCACGGGCCAGGCCAAACCCAAGCGCTACCGTCCGGTCACGCGCGCCGGGGCGCACGCCGAGGCGCCTTCGTTTTCGGAAGATGGTCACACGCTGGCCTTCCTGGCGGCGTGGGGTGAGGACGGCGGGAACCAGGTCTGGGTGCTGCCGTTGGATGGCGGCGAAGCGGAGGTGTGGACCGCCGCGGAAGAGGGAGTGGACTCCTTCGCCTGGCTCCCGAACGGCAGCATCGTGTACCTGGCCGCCGACCCGGGTCCCCCGGGGCTTCGCGGGTGGCCCGGGAACCGAACCACGGACCGCGATGGGCCGGCGGCCAAACGGGATCAGCGCGCCCAGGGATTCTGGATCGTGTCCCCCACCGGGGAAACGAAGCGCGCGTTCGCGGGGAGTCCGGGGATCCGGGACTTCGCCCTGGCCTGGAGCGGGTCTCAGCTGATCTACCGCGAGCATCGGGAGCGCTCCACCCTGC
>BQJX01000364.1 GCA_021604925.1 Gemmatimonadota bacterium | reverse complement strand
CGTTCGGCATCGATCCCACCCGGAGGCCCCGTCATGTCCACTGCACCGCCGCGCGTCATTCGCGCTCCCCGCGGCACGGAGTTGTCTTGCAAGTCGTGGCAAACGGAAGCCGCGCTTCGGATGTTGATGAACAACCTGGATCCGGACGTGGCCGAGCATCCCGAAGACCTGATCGTGTACGGGGGCTCCGGTCGCGCGGCGCGAAACTGGCCCGCGTTTGATGCGATCGTGAAGACGCTGAAGCGGCTCGAGAACGACGAGACGCTGCTGGTCCAGTCGGGCAAGCCGGTGGGCGTGTTCCGCACCACTCCGGATTCGCCGCGCGTGCTGATCGCGAATTCCAATCTGGTGGGTCGCTGGGCGAACTGGGAGACGTTCCGCGAGTTGGAGCGCCAGGGCCTCATCATGTACGGGCAGATGACGGCCGGCAGCTGGATCTACATCGGGACGCAGGGGATCCTGCAGGGCACGTTCGAGACGTTCGCAGCGCTCGCGGAGCAGGAGTTCGGGTCGGATCTGGCGGGACGGTTCGTGCTGACGGCGGGGCTGGGCGGCATGGGCGGCGCGCAACCGCTGGCCGCCACCATGAACAACGGGGTGACGCTGGTGGCCGAGGTGGACGACACCCGCATCCAGCGACGGCTCGAGACGCGCTACCTGGATGAACGCGCGGATTCGTTCGAAGACGCCATGGTGCGCGTGAAGCGCGCCCTTCAGGAGAAGAGGCCGCTGTCCGTGGCGGTCTGCATGAATGCGGCGGACTGCTTTGAGCAGGTGCTCGCGGGCGACGTGCCTCCGGACGTGGTCACGGATCAGACGTCCGCGCACGATCTCCTGGAGGGCTACGTGCCGGCCGGTATGGATTTCGCCGCGGCGTTGAAGCTGCGCGCCGCGAACCCCGAGGACTATCTGCAGCGGTCGCGCGCCACGGCGGTCCGTCACGTGCGCGCCATGCAGGCTCTGCACGCGGCCGGCTCGATCGTCTTCGACTACGGCAACAACCTGCGCGGCGCCGCCGAGGAAGGCGGACTGGAGAACGCGTACACGTATCCGGGTTTCGTGCCGGCGTACATCCGTCCGCTGTTCTGCAAGGGGAAGGGACCGTTCCGCTGGTGCGCACTGTCCGGCGATCCGGAGGACATCGCGGTGACCGATGCCGCCCTCCTGGAGATGTTCCCGGAGGATCAGGTGCTCGCCCGCTGGCTGCCGCTGGCGGCCGAGCGCGTGCAGTTCCAAGGGCTGCCGTGCCGGATCTGCTGGCTGGGCTACGGGGAACGCCATCGGGCCGGGCTCCTCTTCAATGAGTTGGTGGCCAGCGGCAAGGTGAAGGCGCCCATTGCCATCGGCCGCGACCATCTGGACTGCGGCTCGGTGGCGTCTCCCTATCGCGAGACGGAGGCCATGAAGGACGGTTCGGACGCCATTGCGGATTGGCCGCTGCTGAACGTGATGCTGAACACCGCGTGCGGTGCCACGTGGGTGAGCTTCCATCATGGCGGCGGCGTGGGGATCGGCAACTCGTTGCACTCGGGAATGGTGATCGTGGCGGACGGCACTCCGGAGGCCGCGGCGAGGCTGGAGCGCGTGTTGACCGCCGACCCCGGCACGGGGGTCATGCGCCACGCCGATGCGGGCTACGAACTGGCCATCGACGTGGCCCGGGAACGCGGCGTGGACCTGCCGGGAATCACGGACCAATGACCGCCGCGGCCACCCGGGCCCTGCCGGTCGCCAGCCTGGTGGTGGAGAACGCGTCCGAGGTTCTCACCATGGCGCGCCCCGGGTTGAGCGGGCCGCGACGGCGGGACGACCTTCGCGAGATCGGGCGCATTGCGGATGGCGCCGTGGCCTGCGCGGACGGAGACATCGTGTGGGTGGGACCGCGCTCCGAACTGGCCGGTGCGGTCACGCTTCCCCCGGATGCCACGCGCGTGGACGCCGAGGGCGGAACGGTGACTCCCGGCTTCGTGGATTCGCATACGCACCTCATCTTTGGCGGGTCCCGCCACGACGAGTTCGAGCGCCGGATCCTGGGGCAGACCTACCAGGAGATCACGGCGGCGGGCGGCGGCATTCGCTCGTCCGTGCGGCACACGCGCGCGGCCTCGGAAGAGGAACTGGCCGAGCAGGGACGCGCGCGACTGGATCTGATCCTGCGCCACGGCACCACCACCGTGGAGTGCAAGAGCGGCTACGGCCTCTCCACCGAACACGAGATGAAGCAGCTGCGGGCGCTGGAGCGCGCGTCCCGCGGCCACGCGGTGGAGACGGTGTCCACGTTCCTGGGCGCGCACGAGTTTCCGCCCGAGTTCGATGACGACCACGACGGCTACGTGGATCTTCTGGTGAACGAGATGATTCCGGAGGTCGCCGAGTCCGGACTGGCCGAGTTCGCCGACGTGTTTTGCGAGAAGGGCGTGTACACACCCCAGCAGGCCCGACGGGTTCTCGTGGCGGCCGCGGAGCAAGGGCTGCGGCCGCGGCTCCACGCGGACGAGTTCGCTCCGTCCGGCGCGGCCGAACTGGCGGTGGAACTGGGCGCCCTGTCCGCGGATCACCTGAGCGCGGTGTCCGAAGCCGGAGTTCGCGCCCTGGCCGACTCGCCCACGCTCGGCACCGTGCTTCCGGGGACCACCTTTTCCTGCCGGATTCCCGGCGCCAACGCTCGGCACCTGATCGACGCCGGCGTGGCCCTGGTGGTGGCCACGGACCTCAATCCCGGCAGCTGCGCGGTGGACTCCATGGGGGTCATTCTGGGCCTGGCCTGCATCCAGCTGGGCATGCTGCCGCGGGAGGCCCTGGTGGCGGCCACCATCAACGCCGCCTATTCGCTCGATCGGGCAGATCGCATCGGGTCATTGGAGCCCGGCAAGCAGGCGGATCTCCTGGTTCTGGGCGTTCCTGACCACCGTTGCGTCCCCTACCGCTTCGGGACCAATCACGTCCGCACCGTGGTCAAACGCGGCCGGGTGGTCGTTTCCTAGCCGGCGCCCCGCCCCTCGACCGGATTCGCCCGCTGCTCCCCTCGGTTGCTCTCAAGACCTTGGCGTTCTTGGCCGATCCCAGGAGGAACCGGACCCGCACGCGGCGGGCCCCGGTCCTGCCATGCCACGCTGCCGGTCGCCCCTGAGGAGGCCGGAACCCCGCCGGGAGGGGTGCTTTGACTGAGCTCGACTACAAGAGAAAGGCATCGGAACTCCTGCAGAAGGGCCGGTACGATGATGCCGTGGCCAAGTATCGCGAGCTGATCGAGACCTCGCGCAAGAAGAACCCCGCCATCCTGAACCTGATCGGCGACATCTATGTGAAGCAGTCCGCCTACGAGCAGGCGTTCGAAAGCTTCATGGAGGCGTCGCGTCTGTACGCGGAAGAGGGGCTCTTTCACAACGGGATCGCCGTCTGCAAGAAGATCCTCCGCCTCGACAAGGACCAGACCGAGGTCTACGGGATTCTCGGGAACCTCTATGCGCGCCAGGCCCTGGGCATGGACTGCATCAAGTTCCTGAAGGAGTACGGGCGCCGCAAGGAACAGGTCGACGAGTATCCGGCGGCCCTGGCCGCGTTCGCCGAAGCCTGCGAAGTGCTGACGGACTGCCCCGAGATCCACATGGTCTACGGCGAGATGCTGGAGCGCGTGGGGCGTCGTGACGATGCGGCCACCTGCTACCTGAACGCGTCCCAGGTGTTCGCGGACAAGGGCGATGTGGCCCTGGCGGATCAGTACGCGTCCAAGGCGCGCACGGTCCGTGGCGGCCTCGATGCCGAGACGTCCGATGTTCAGAACGTCGCGGACCTGATGAACCTGCGAACGCTGGACGACGACTCGCCGCGTTCCACGGTGGCTCCGGAATCCGAGGGCCCCGAGAACTTCTGGGGTCGACCCGACGAACCGGCGGGGCTCTCGTCCGGCCCGGGCGCACCGGCCGAACCCGAGTTCAACCTCG
>BQJX01000363.1 GCA_021604925.1 Gemmatimonadota bacterium | reverse complement strand
GTGCGCCAGCGATGATGCAGGCACCAGCGGAGCACGGGTTCGTAGGTGCGTAGTCCGAAGTCGAGCAGGCGATCTCCGGGGCGCCGGCGGCCGGTCGCGGACGGGGGCGGGCCCATGAGATGGGCGCAGAGCACCGGGTTGAACACCAGCGCCACCACCAGCGAGGCGGCCAGGGTGATGATCACGGTGAGCGGCAACCACTTCATGAACTCGCCCATGATGCCGGGCCAGAACACGAGCGGCCCGAACGCACACAGCGTGGTGAGTGTGGACGCCACCACCGGCGTGGCCACCTGCGCCGTGCCCACCCGCGTGGCCTCCACGCCATCCATTCCGCGACCGCGGTTGCGATAGATGTTCTCCACCACCACGATCGCGTTGTCGACCAGCATGCCGAGCGCGAGAATCAGCGAGAAGAGCACCATCATGTTCAGCGTCATGCCGAGCAGCCGGATGATCACGAACGAGATGAGCATGGAGAAGGGGATGGCCGCGCCCACGAACACCGCGTTGCGGATTCCCAGGAACGCGAACAGGCACACGACCACCAGGATCAGGCCGCTCAGGATGTTGTTCTCGAGTTCCGAGACCATGTCCCGGATCTGGATCGACTGATCCGACACGATGGCCACTTCCGTGTCCGGTGGGAATCCGGGCGTCAACCGGTCCAGCGCCGCGTGCACGCCCTCCGCGATGTCGATGATGTTCTCGCCCGAACGCTTGGTCACGGACAGCGTCACCGCTTCCCGGCCGTTCAGCCGCGAGATGCTGGACCGCTCCTTGACTCCGAACGAGACGTTCGCGATGTCGCGCACGTAGACCGGCGTGGCCACGCCGTGGTTCACCACCACGCCTTCGATCGCCTCCACGGTTTCGAACTCGCCGGGCACGCGCACCTGGTAGTCGTACGTGCCGAGCTTCAGCCCGCCTCCCGGAATGGTCACGTTCTCCAGAGAGACCGCGTCCAGCACGTCCGGAATCCCCAGCTGGTAGAAGCGCAGCCGCTCCGGGTCCACGTCCACCCGCACTTCGCGCTCGATGCCGCCGGACAGGTCCACGCCCAGAACGCCCTTCACCTGTTCCAGCGCCTCCTCCAGGTCCTCGGCCGTGCTCTTGAGCAGCGCCGGATCGTAGTCGCCGGACAGCACGACCTGCATGATCGGCCAGTCGTCCGACGACAACTCCTTCACGATGAGGTCTTCCTTCACGTCGTCGGGGAGTTCCGGCTTGGCCAGCTCCACGCCGTCGCGGACGCTCTGCAGCGCATCCGACATGACCACGTCCGGCGTGAACTCCAGCACCACGGTGGAGACGCCCTCCGACGAAGTGCTCGTCATCTCCTTCATGTCCGCCAGACCCTTGAGCTGTGTTTCCAGCTTGCGGGTCACGAGCTTTTCCATGTCCTCCGGGCTGGTGCCGTAGTACGGCGCGTACACCATCACGAAGGGGATCTTCACGTCGGGCGACGACTCGCGCGGCAGCTGAATGTAGGACACCGTGCCCATGAACGTGACGATGACCATGAGCGCGAAGATCGTCAGCGATTTGCCGATGGCGACTTCGGTGATCTTCACGACGCGTCCTCCGCGCTCTTGGAGGAACCCGTCTCAGGGGTGCCCGGTCCGGTGCGGAGGCGAGCCGGCGTGAAGGCCTGCGACGCGCGGACCTCGTCGGGATCCCCGGGGATGGATCCGTCCATCGCGGTGGCCTCCTCCTGCACCTGGACCAGCGTGTCGGTGTGCACGCGTCGCTGCCCGCGCACGATCAGACGCTCTCCGGCCTCCAGCCCGCTCTTCACCACGACCATCAGTCCCTGGTCGGCACCCAGCGTGAGGTGTCTTCGGACGGCGCGATCCTCCTCCACCACAAACGCGGTGGGCCCGTCGCTCTGCACCAGGATCGCGTCGCGCGGGATGAGGATCACGTTGTCGTGCACCACCTTGAGGATCTCGGCGCGCGCCACCACTCCGGGGCGAACCGCGAGCTGCGAGTTGTTCACGCGGACTTCCACCGGGAACTTTCCGGTGTTCGTGGCCGCCTCCACCGAAACCCAGTGGACCGTGCCCTCCAGGACCGCGTCCGTGCCGTCCATGGTGACCGCCGCACTGGCGCCGGCGCGGATCCACGCGGCTTCCCGCTCGGTCACGGAGCCGCGGACTTCGAGCGTGTAGGGATCCACCACCCGGGCCACCGGAGTCCCGGCTCCCACGAACTGTCCCAACTCGGCAAAGCGGGCCGCGACCACGCCGTCGAACGGAGCCTTCACGTCCGCGCGCGCCCAGCGGAGCCGGGCGGTCTCCGCGCGGGCGATCGCATCCGCGGCCTCGGCCTCCGTACGCAGCAGTTCCTGCCGGCTGATCTGCTTGGCTTCGAACAGCTCGCGCATGCGCGATTCGTTGTGCTCGGCCAGGGCACGGCCGGCCTCGGCGGACTTCATCTCGGCCGCCAACAGGTCCCGGTTCAGGCGAACCAGAGACTCGCCGCGAAGCACGGTGGAACCCTTGTCGTGGGGGATGGCGGCCACCACGCCGGATTCCTCGGTGCTGATGTCCGTGCCGCGGATGGGCCGCAACGGCCCGGAGACGGACACGTACTCGGCGAGCGAGCCGCGCTCCAGCGTGAGCGTGCGGACATTGATGGGGACTTCGGTCGGTGCGGTCTCGTCCGCGGCCTCACCGCCGCCGCAGCCCGCAAGCGCGGCGGCGCCGAACAGGGCCACGGACCGTAGGATCCAGGGAGCCGGCTTCCGGGTGTTCGTGTTCATCGCGTTTCTCCCGTGCGGTGCTCCCGGACTCGGGACAGTGGAAGGAGGGGATCGCTGCCCAGGCTGCGTTTCAGCGACGCGGTCTCCACGAGCAGATCGTAGCGCGCCTGGATCAGGTTTCGGCGCGCGTCAAAACGCTGCGCCTGCGAGTTGAGGACATCCAGGAAGCCGAGCTGGCCGAGTTCGTAGCGAAGCGTGGTCTGCTCCAGCGCCCGGTCCGCCGCCTCCAGCGTGAGTGTGGCCGCTTCCCAGCTCTCCCGTGCGGCCTCGCGTTCCTCCAGGGTCGTGGTCACGTCCAGGCGCGCCCGGCGTCGCGCGGCGCGCTCCGCTTCCTCGGCCGCCGCCACGGTGCCCTCCACTTCCTGGACCCGCCCCTTGGTCAGGAGCCCGTCAAAGAGAGGGACGACCAGGGACGCGCTCGCGCTCCAGTAGTCGTGGTCGCCCAGATCGCCCGCGGAGCGCGCCACGTATCCGTACGACCCGCCGAGTGAGAGAGAAGGACGCTGCTCCGCGCGCTCCACGCCGCGGCGCTTGCGGAGGAACGTGACCTGCAGACCCAGGCTGCGGAGATCGGGGCGCTCGCCGGCGAGCTGCAGGGCCTCGTCGCGATCCACGGGCGCCGTCTCCACGGATTCCACGGGAACAATGGTGAGCGGCGAGAGCGGTTCGCGGCCCATCGTGAGATTCAAGCGGGCGGCCGCGTTGTGCAGGTCCTTGCGGGCCCGACGGCTCCCCGGGCGGAGGTTCGCGACCGACACCGCGGCCCGCAGCGTGTCGAGTTCCGTGGACAGTTCCAACCGGAAGCGGCGTCGCGTGATGTCGAGGAACTCCTCGCGGGCCTGGATCTCCGCGTCCAAGGCCGCCACGCGCTCGCGGTGCAGCGAGACTTCGTGGAACAGGCGGATCGTCTCCTCGGCAATACGATGCTGCTCGGCCACGAGGTCCGCTTCGTGCTGCCGGAGGCGCACCTTGACGGCCGAGAGCGAGTTGACGATCCGGAACGGATTCAGCTCCCACTCCGAGGACAGGGAGGCTCGCCAGAACGACTGCGCGGGGAGGTCGTCCGGATCCGGAAAACTGAAGAGCGGTCCGAGCTCCTCCAGAATGCCGGCGGCCTCGGGCGAAAGAGACGTGGGTTCGCTCATCGAGGTCCCGGAGAACGACTCGTCCAGCAGGAAGCTCGGGTCGCGCGAGCGATTCCAG
>BQJX01000362.1 GCA_021604925.1 Gemmatimonadota bacterium | reverse complement strand
AGGAACTGCTGGCCCGCGAGATCCACGAGCGCAGCGACCGGCGCGACCGTCCGTTCATCCGCGTGAACTGCGCGGCCCTGGCCGAGGGCCTCCTGGAGAGCGAACTGTTCGGGCACGAGCGGGGATCGTTCACCGGGGCGGTGCGGACCACGCGAGGGCTGTTCCAGCTCGCCGATCGCGGCACGCTGCTGCTGGACGAGATCAGCGAAGTTTCGGAAGGGCTCCAGGCGAAGCTGCTTCGCGTGCTTCAGGAGCGAGAGGTCCGACGGGTCGGGGGGGCGGCAAACATTGCCGTCGATGCGCGCGTGATTGCCACCACCAACCGGGATCTCGCCGTGGAGGTGAAGGAAGGGCGTTTCCGTGCGGATCTGTATCACCGGCTGAACGTGATCAACGTGCAGGTGCCGCCGCTTCGCGAACGCCCGGAAGACGTGGAGCCCCTCGTGGAGACCATTCTGGAGCGGAAATCCCGCGAACACGGTCTGGGCGTGCCGCGAATCTCGGACAAGGCGTGGGCGGTCATTCGTTCCCACCCCTGGCCGGGAAACGTCCGCGAACTCGAGAACTGTTTGGAACGGGCCTTGCTTCTGTGTTCCGGAGGAGAGCTGGGCGTGGGCGGACTGGGCCTGGAGGCCGCGGTGGTTCGCGACGGATCCGGCATCACGCCGGGGACCAAACTGCGCGACGCGGAACGGGAGTTGATCCTGGCCACCCTGGACTCCGTCGGCGGCAACCGAACGCGGGCGTCCGAGATGCTCGGCATCAGCGTTCGAACGATGCGAAACAAGCTCCGCGAGTATCGGAGCGGCGGTTACCTCACCGAGGAGGGTGCGCAATGCTGAAAGACATTCTCTTCTCCAACGACACGTTGCGGGCCACCAAGGCGGCGCTCGACGTGTACTCGGAGCGCGGTCGGGTCCATGCCGGCAACATCGCCAACGCGGAGACGCCCGGATATCGGTCCCAGGAGGTCCGCTTCGAGGACGACCTGAAGATGGCTCTCCAGACGTCGAAGGGCGGACGGATGGCGCAGACGGATGCCCGGCACCTGGGCGGAAGCACCGAGATGCCGAAGGGATACCGCGCCTACCGGAACCCGGAATCGGCCTGGAACTCGAACGGGGAAAACGACGTGGACATCGATCGGGAGATGGCCGACGTGGCGCGGAACACGCTGCGCTACACGGTGGCGGCCGAGAAGGTGCGTCAGGCCTACCAGGGCATGCGCAAGGCCATCCACGGACGACCGGTCTAGGCGGGAGCTGAACCATGAGCATGGGAAACCTCTTCAACGCATTCGATGTGAGTGCCGCCGGGCTCTCGGCGCAGCGCGCGCGTCTCAACGTGATCAGCGCCAACCTGGCGAACGTGGAGACCACGCGGACGCCGGAGGGCGGTCCCTATCGCCGGCGCACGCTCCAGGTCACCGGAGCGGGAGACGCCGCGAACTCGGATCTGTTCCAGAAGCTGCTGAGCGCGCAGCGCCACCTGGGGGTGGACATCGAGAAGACGTCGGCGCGCCACCTCGACAACCCGGGGCTGGTGTCCCTGACCGACGAATCGCGCGGGCTGCAGTACGGCGTGGTCGCCGACGAGGACACGCCCATGCGGATGGAGTTCGATCCGGGGCACCCGGATGCCAACGAGGACGGGTACGTGGAGTACCCGAACGTGGAAGTGGTTCGCGAGATGGTGGACCTGATGGCGGCATCACGCGCGTACGAGGCGAACGTGACCGTCCTGAACGCCACGAAGGCCATGCTCCGCAAGGCGCTGGAGATCTAGGAGGATACGGATGAGTGACATGCGCATTCCGGAGATCGGCGCCGGACGCTACAACCCGCTGGGGCGCCCGATCGGCCCGCAGCCTTCCGGGGCGGACTTCACGGAGACGTTGAAGTCGGCGCTCGGCAGCGCGAACGACCTGCAACTGGGGGCCGGACCGCCCATGCAGCAGCTCCTTTCCGGAGAGAACGTGGACCTGCATGAAGTCATGATCTCCTCGGCGGAGGCGGGCATCGCCTTCGACCTGATGATGGAGATCCGCAACAAACTCGTGGACGCGTACCAAGAGATCCAACGGATGAACGTCTAGCCCGGGAGTGTGAAGCTTGTCTGCTATGGGAAGTGTGGCCTCTCGACTCGGCGCCGCCTGGAATGTCGCCAACACCACTCAGCGCACCCTGGTGCTCGGGGGGCTGGCGGCGGGTATCCTCTCGCTCGTTCTCGTCTTCAACTGGACGTCGCAGCCCGACATGATGGTGCTGTTCTCGGGGCTGGAGGCGGAGGAAGCCAGCGGCATCCTGGAGGAGCTCGACGAGCTCACCGTTCCCTACGTGACCAGCGCCAACGGCGCGACCATCCGCGTTCCGGCCGACCGCGTCGGGGAACTGCGAATCCGCCTGGCCGGCAAGGGCCTCACGGGCAACTCCACGATCGGCTACGAGATCTTCGACCGCTCCAACCTGGGCATGACGGAGTTCCTGCAGCAGGTCAACTACCGCCGAGCGCTGGAAGGGGAACTCACCCGGACCATCGTTTCGCTGGGCGAGGTCAAGAACGCGCGCATCCACCTGGCGATTCCGGAAGACGACGTGTTTGCGCGGGACCGCAAGGCGCCCAAGGCCTCGGTGATCCTGGAGCTGATGCCGGGAGGACGTCTCCGGGCCGATCAGATCCGCGGCATCTACGCGCTGATTGCCGCGTCCGTGGAGGGTCTGGACCCCTCGGCGGTCACCCTGGTGGACTCCACCGGGCGTGAGCTGGGCGGCGGTGGCCAGTCCGGAGAGTTCGCGGCCACGACCGAGCAGCTTCGCATCCAGCAGGACGTGGAGAACCACCTCCGTCAAAAGGCCACGTCGCTCCTGGAGCAGGTGGTCGGCGCCGGCAACGCCGTCGTGCAGGTCACGGCCAGCCTGGACTTCGAGCGGGTGGAGCGCTCCACGGAGTCGTACAACCCGGCCTCGGCCACGATCCGCAGCGAGCAGCGGATCCTCGGGAACGGGACCGGTGGGGACTCCCAGGAGACCACGCTCACGAACTACGAAATCGACAAGACGGTGGAGAGCCTGCTGAGCGCGGTGGGCACGGTGAAGAAGGTGTCCGTGGCCGTGCTGGTGAACGGGTCCGTCACGCCCGACGCGGACGGAACCCCGGTCTACTCCGATCGCCCGGCCGCCGAGCTGGCCACGTTGGGTGCCATCGTGAAGGACGCGATCGGATTCGACGAGACGCGCGGCGACGCCCTCGAGATCGCGAACCTGCGCTTCACGGAAGCCCCGGGCGCGGACCTGTCGACTTCGCCCATGCCCTGGTGGCTCCTCTTTCCCAGCATGGGATCGCTCATCCGCAACCTCGTGATCCTCTTCGCCATCGGCATGGTGGCGTGGGGGCTGCGGCAGTCGTCGTCCATCCTGGTGGAGGCGGTCGAGGCGGACCGTCGCCGTCGCGAGCGGGTGTTGAAGGTCGAGAAGAACCAGGAGGACGACAACGAGCTCCGCAAGGAAGTGATCCGCGAGCAGATGAACGACCTGGCGCACGAGCGTCCCAATGAGGTGGCGCAGGTTCTGCGGAGCTGGCTGATCGAGGAGAAGAGCTCGTGAAGAACGAAAGCGTCATCACCATCGAGAAACTGAGCGGCCGGCAGAAGGCCGCCATCCTCATGGTCGCGCTGGGCCGCAAGGCCGCCGCCTCGGTGTTCAAGCAGATGAACCCGCGGGAGGTGGAAGAGGTCACGCTGGAGATCGCCGAACTCGGCAACATCCCGAACGACCTCATCGAGCAGGTGTTGGCGGAGTTCTACGAGAACACGCTCGGCAAGCGCAAGGTGCAGCAGGCCGGCGTGGACTACGCGCGGACCGTACTCAGCGCCACCTACGGGAACGAAGAGGGCGAGACCATGCTGGCCAAGGTCATCGACTCGATCCACTCCCGGAGCTTCCGCGTGCTCAAGCACCTGGACGCCAGCCAGCT
>BQJX01000361.1 GCA_021604925.1 Gemmatimonadota bacterium | reverse complement strand
CGAGGCACACGCCGAGAGCCGCAAGAAGGAATGACGGGCGGAGCTTCATTCAGGAGTACCCAGGGGGCGGGTCGCGGGGCAGGCTATCTACGTGGAAACATTATAAGTGCGGCCGTGGAGGGCGTCAATCAGGCCCGGCGGAGCCGCTCCGGGCCGGCACGAAAAAAGGGGCGCCCCGAAGGGCGCCCCCGAACTTCCGGTCAGCAACAGCTACGTTCTAGGGGCAGCTGGAGCAACCGATTCCGAGACCACCAGCCCAGAGGCCGAGGTCAACAACATCCACGCCGCTGGCGCAGTTGAAGTCGGAAGCCACGCAGTAAGGCGACGGCGTGTAGCAACCGGCCCAGATACCGAGGTCAACGACGTCGGTGCTGGCACCCGCTTCGTTCGACGCGTTCATGTCCGAGTTCGTGAACGTGAACGTCTGCGAACCGATCGCGATGTCACCGGAGCAGTGAGCGACCACATCGATCGTGGCGTCGCCACGACCGCTGACGCACTGGTAGTAGAAGTACACAACGCCCGCACCATCGGTGAAGCCGGTCTGCGTGAGACCGCCACAGTCACCAACGATGATCGAGGGCGAGCCGATCGTGGCGCTCGTGGAGCAAGCGGCAACCGGCGCCGTGAAACCATCACGGAGCGTGACGCACAGCGTCATCGTGTCCAGGCCACCGTTGGCGCGGAAACGATACTGACAACCGGCGGCCGGCGTGGAGAGGCCGGTACCGGAACGAAGCGGATCAGGAACACCTGCGAGCACTTCTCCGCCACACACGAGGACGAAAAGCGACGCGAGGACCAGGGACTTGCGCATTGAATTACCTCCGAGGCACGTAGTCAAACTCGATGGACCATCTAAAGCGGGACGGCGTCTCCCCTAAGATTGGGAGCACGTTGCAACAGTCTCAAGTGTGTGTGAGTACAGCACCCCCTTCCCTGGCCATTTCAACGTCTACTTTAACATCGCTTTCGACGCCGCGTCAAACCGGGGATCCCCCCTTTCGGTGAAGAATTCCCGCTGACTCGGTGAGGAATCCTGCCTCCTCTCGCCCGAGCGCCCTGCGAGCACGCTCTGGCGGCCGCTTCGCGAACCGGTTGTGACAGCAAGACTAGCAATTCTGGGGGCCCCAGGTCAAATCGGGGGACCCCGACGCCACAGCTTTCTACCCGGGAAACGCGGAAACCGGGCAAAAGGAACAAGAAAACGGACACCAGACGCCTCTTTTTTTTGAAGACGGGGCCGGATCGCCCGCCCAAGAGCTCGCCCCGCCGGAGTCATGTTGTTGATTTTTGGTCGATTATGATAGTCTCGGTGCCCCGCACTTCTGCGGAAGCGACCGGAGGTCCCGGATGCATCTCTCGTTCCACGGCGCGGCCGGAACCGTCACGGGATCGCGCTATCTGCTGGAGCACGGCAAGCGCAAGATCCTCATCGATTGCGGGATGTTCCAGGGGCGCAAGGAGCTGCGCCTGCGGAACTGGAACCAGCCCTCGTTCGCGCCCGGCGACGTGGACATGGTCCTCCTCACCCACGCCCACCTGGACCACTGCGGATGGCTGCCGCGCCTCGCCAAGCTGGGCTTCCAGGGCGTCGTCCTGGCTACGGAGCCGTCGGCCGAGCTGGCCCGGATCGTTCTGGCCGACGCCGCCAAGATCCAGGAGGAGGACGCCCGGTACGCCAACAAGAAGGGGCACACCCGCCATCACCCGGCTCTGCCCCTCTTTGACAGCGACGACGCGGAGGAGGTCATGAAGCGGTTCCGCGCGGTGAGCCCGACCAGCTGGGAGGACCTGGGCGACGGGCTGCGCGCCCGCTGGCTGGACTCCGGGCATCTGCTGGGCGCCTCATCGATCGAGATCGAGGCGCAGGACAACGGAACCACGCGCCGTCTGCTCTTCAGTGGCGACATCGGTCGCTACGACTTTCCGCTGCACGTGGATCCGTCGCCCCGCCCGGAGTCCGATCTCCTGGTGATCGAGTCCACGTACGGCGGCCGGCAGCACAAGCCGATGCTGGAGGAGATGTACGACCCCGTTGCGGAAGCCCTGGGGGCCGGCGGGGTGGTCATGATCCCGGCCTTCGCCCTGGGCCGCTCCCAGCTGATCGCGCTGATGCTGCTCCGCCGCATGGACTCGGGGGCGCTGCCCAAGGTGCCCATCCACCTGGACAGCCCCATGGCGATCCGCGCCACCCAGGTCTACTACGAGCACCTCGACAAGCGTTGGGTCGACGAAGACGTGGCGTGTTGTGAGGCCGACTTCCTCGACCGGGTGACCATGCACTCCTCCGCCGAGGAGTCCAAGAAGCTGAACGGCATCCGGGGTCCGCGAGTCATCATTGCGGGCAGCGGCATGATGACGGGTGGGCGAATCCTCCACCACGTTCGCCAGCAGGCGGACAAGCGCGAGAACCTGATTCTCCTGGTGGGGTACCAGGCCGACGGCACGCGCGGACGTCGTCTGCTGAACCGGGAGAAGTTCATCCGGTTCCACGGCAAGAACGTGCCCATTCGCTGTCAGGTATCGGTGCTGAACGGCCTGTCCGGACACGCGGACGAAGGAGAACTCCTGCGCTGGTACCAGTCGAACCCCCGGGCGCCGGCCGCCACCTACGTGACGCACGGCGAGCCCAAGGCCGCCGACGCGCTGGCGGATGTCCTGCGGAAGGCCGGAGCCCCCGCGGTGATGGTGCCCACGCTGGGGGAACGCGTTTCGATCTGACGGCGATCTCGCGGGGTTCGGGGCCCGTCCGACCGGCCGCTCGTCGGCTTAAGACCTTGCCCGGACCCTCCGACAACTCTAATATTGGAGTCTGTTGGCCACTGCCGACCACCAGCCGTCCGGAAAGGCACGCAATGGCGCACGCATTGGCGAGAACATTCTGTCTGATGATCGCTGTTCTCGTGCTCGCGTCGCAGATGCCCGTGGTGTCCCCGGTCGTTGCCGCCGGCGACTCGCCCGGGTGCGATCCGTCCGCGCAGGATTGCTGTCCTCCCGAGGGCCGCGCCGACTCCGAAGCGCCGGACCCTTCCGGTGACTGCTGCCCGAACGGGTGCAATCACTGCCCCCTTTCGTGCTGCGGCGGAAGTCCGGCCCTGGTCGGGGACCGCCTCGCCGACCCGGTGCATCAGATGACCTCCCCGGCCCTGCGCGCCCCGGCCAGCACCCGCTTGGCCGCGGCCGATCCGTTCAAGATCTACCACCCTCCTCGAGCCTGAGCCTCTCCGGCTAAAACCAGACTCGTCTACGAACGCGCGTGCGGCTCCTGCCGCGCTGCGTGTCCTTGTTGCCATGCTCTTTGGAGGGTTCGCGATGCGCCCAGGGCGTCCTTTGCACCCACTGGTTCTCTGCGCGGCGGTGTTCGTCTACGCCGCGCCAACACTCGCGTTGGAGCGTCGGGACTCGGACGTCCAGGCCGAAGTGGAGTCGATCCTCACGCTGGAGGCGATCGCGCTTCCCGATCTGTTCCGCCTTGCCGAATTGACCAGCCCGATCATTGCGGCGGCTCGCTCCGAGGTTTCGGCCAGCGCCGGACGCGTTCGCCAGGCCGGCGCCTACGCCAACCCGTCGATCGGCGTGGGGATCGAGGAGGCGTCCGTGGACGACTTCTCGGATCGCAAGCAGGTGGTCGAGATCATGCAGCCGCTCCTCCTTGGTACGCGCCCCGGGCCGGCCAAGGCAGCGATGTCCGCCGAGCTCACGGCCGCTACCCAGCGGCTCCAGGACACCCGCCGAGACGTCTGCGGCCAAGCCCACGCCCTGCTGATCGCGATCCACGACCACCGGGCCCGGTCCGCGGTACTCACGGAACTGATTGCCGAGGCCGCCAAGACCCACGACATCGCTCGCAAGCGCTTCGAGGCCCGCGCCGTTCCGGAATCCCACGTCACCCGGGCGCTCGTCGAGCGGCTGGAGTTGGAGATGGAGGGCGAACGCGCGAGATCCGGCCAGCTCAGTGCCGTCGAACGGCTCGGCGCGCTTCTCGGAGGACGCGAGATCCCTTCGGATC
>BQJX01000360.1 GCA_021604925.1 Gemmatimonadota bacterium | reverse complement strand
CGCTGGCCGGCCTGAGCCTGGACCGCCTGGACGTGGCCGTCAGCTCCGCCCGGATCGGCAGCGACGGCGAGGTGGCCATACGCGCGACCGCGTCGGAAGTGGGCGTGGGCAAGCAGAAGATCCGCAAGGCCACCGCGGTCGGGGCCATCCGCTCCGGCGTGGTCTCGATCCAGAGTCTGGAACTCACGTCCGGGCTCCGCGGGGAAATGCGGTTGGCGGGGCAACTGGAGTTCGGGTCCGGTGGGGATCTTGCGGGGCGGGTGGATCGATTGGAGATCCGCTCCCCGGACGGACTGTCGCGCTGGGAGAACGAGGGGGTTCTTCGGGTGGAGCGTGCCGCCGAGTCGATCCGGCTGAGCGGCCTGGATCTCCGGAGCGGTGGCGGAGCGATCACGGGCCGACTGGTCTTCAATCCCGGTGCCGAGTCCGAGATCCAGGCGGCCGGAACGGCCGTGGACCTTGCCGTGTTTGCGCCCTACCTGTTGCTGTCCAAGGAACTCGGCGGTTCGCTGGATTTCCGCGCGGACGGGGTGTTCGGGCCGGAAGCGATCTCCGGAGAGATCGCGCTCGACCTTCGGGACGGCGTATGGGGAAACGAGTCCCTCGAGCGGTTGCAGGGGAACGTGACCGTGCAGGACGACGCGGCCCTGTTTCAGGACGTCACCCTGGAGTCGTCGTTCGCCACCGCGTTCCTGGACGGGCGCGTGGCGCTGCCGGGCGGGTCGTTCGCGCGCGTCGTCGCCGACAGCTCGTCGCGGGCCAGCCTGCTGGATCGCCTCGTGTTCGAGAACCTGCACGCGCACCTGGACTCCCCGGACTTCGACTGGTTCTGGGACCTCCTGCCGAACGTGCCGCACGTGGCGGGCAAGGGCAGCTTTACCGCCAGCATCGATGGTCCGCTGGTGAAGCCCGTGGCGGAGGTTCGAGCGGAGGTGGCCGACGGTCGTCTCGGGGACCACCCGATCACGTGGCTCTCCGCGACCGGCAGCTTTGACGGTACGGACCTGCATGTGAGCGGGGGACTGCTCCAGTCCGAGTCCGGGACCCTGCGGTTCGACGGACGGCTGCCGTTCCTGTGGAACTTCGCGAACCCGGTGCCCAGCATTCCCTCCGGCCGCGATGTGGACCTGCACCTCCTTGCCGACCGGATCCCGGTGGGCGCGCTGGCGCCCATGATTCCCCTGTTCGAGGCGATGGACGGCGTGGCCGACGCGGATCTGCACTTCCGCGGGCGCGCGGGCACGCTCCACTTTGCCGGAACGTTCGAGGGGAACGAGCTGATCTACCGGATCCCCACGTTCTCCAACCCGCTGGTGAACGGACACGTCATTGGCGAGATGGATGAGCACGGACTGCGGATCACGGCCGCCCGCGTGGAAGACGGGGCGGACGGTGTCATCACGGGAACCGGCGAGCTCCGGATGGAGAACCTGAAGCCGAGCGGCTGGGACTTCCCGATTCGGGCGCGGAGCTATCACTACCAGGGAGAGGTGAACGGCATCCAGGGCATCGCCAACGGAAACCTGCGACTCACCGCGCAGGCCATTGGCGACGGGCGACTCGTGCCCCGATTCGAGGGCACCTTCGATGTCCTGCGCGCGGAGTTGGATGAGCGGGCGCTGGAGCCACCCACCGAAACCCGGATCGGGCTGGCCATGCCCACCGGAGTGAATGCTCCCGAGGAACCGGACGAGGCCGGGCCCCAGCAGGAGGAGGCGGCCGTGGTTCCCGTCTTCGCGGAGATCCGGATGCGCGGGGATCGGGACTGGCGCGTGCGCACTCCCGAGATGGACATGGAGATGGCGGGTGAAGTGGTCCTGCACGTGACGCCGGAGTACGCGGGGCTGACCGGCGAAGTACGCTCGCTGCGCGGAACCTACTCCGTGCTCAACTCGAAGTTCAACGTGGAGCGGTCTTCCGTTCAGTTCACCGACCCGCGGCGTCCCCTTGACAACATCATCGACGCGGAGGCCAGGGCCCGCGTGCTGGACGAGGACGTGACCGCGCTGGTCACGGGAACCGTCGACTCGTTGGTGATCCAGCTGTCCACGGAAAGCGGCATGTCCGAAGTGGAGATCTACGAACTGCTGGCGTTCCGGATCAAGCGGGACGGCGAAGACGGCCGGGACAGCGGTCTGCTGAACGACGCGTTTCGGCGATCGTACATCGCCGCGGTGGCGAACTGGTTCGGCGATGAACTCGTGGGCGAGATCGTGTTCCTGGACGAGTTCGACTACGAGGAGGCCACGTCCGAGGACGCGCCGGTCGTCACCGTGGGTTCGGCGCTGGGTGGCGGGTTCCTGCTGCGCTATCGCCAGGAGGTGGGCACGGCCGACGAAACCTCGGGCGCCCTGATTCCCGTCACCCGCGGGCGTTTCGAGACGCCGGAGCGGGCGCTGATGCTGGAATACCGACTCAGCGAGATCTTCACCCTGCAGGGCGAGGCCGGACCGCTGGACGTGGGCAACTACCTGAACATGGATCTCAAGATGGAGTTCGGGTACTGATCACGCGTGGGCGGCGTCCGCGTGCCGCAGTTCCAGCCGCTGGGTCAGGGCTTCGAGCGAGTAGCCCGGTTCCACGTTGATGCGGGGAAGATCCATCAGCGGATCGTAGTAGCGAGCCACGTCGGTCCGGCAGGTGAGCCCGTACACGTAGCCGCATCCTCCGAAGAGATGACGCACCGCCGGATCGTAGTCGCCGTACGGATAGGCGATGGTGCGGACGGGGCGATCCAGCTCCCGCTGCAGGACCGTGCGCGACTGCAGCGCTTCGCGCGCGATCTCTTCCGGGCGGAGGGCCGCCAGCGGCGGATGCGTGACCGTGTGGGACCCGAACTGCACGCCTTCGTCCCGCAGACGCCGGATGCAATCCCAATCCATCAGCGGGACCTCGTGGCCGTAGGCGCGGTCCCACGCGTTCGTGCCGCCCACCTGTCCCGACACCAGGAACACGATCGCGGAGAAGCCGTACTTCTTCAGGATCGGCCAGGCCGCGTCGGCGAAGTCCTGATAGCCGTCATCGAACGTGATGAGGATGGGCCGACCTCGGAGCTGTCGCTGTCGCCCGCGCGCGGCGCGCCACTGATCCAGCGTGACGCTGTAGTATCCGCGCTCGTGCAGGTGCGCCATCTGCGCTTCGAACTGCTCCGGGGAGACACGCCATGACGTGAGGTCGGCGGGCCCGTCGTCCGCGATCCGGTGGTACATGACGATGGGCAACCGGTCCGCGATGGCGCGGTAGCGCGGCGCCCGGCGGATCGCGGGGGAGGCCCGCTCCACGAGTCGGGAGACCACGTCCCACGCCTGGCGCGCCCGGGGTGCGGCCGACACGGCCGGCCGGGGCCACGGGGCGGAACCTGGATGGGCCGCCGGCGCGGCCAGGAACTCCGGCGCATAGATGGCGCGTGCGGGATCCGCCGTGGCGTCGGTGCGGTAGGTGGGGAACGCTTCGAGCGACTCCCGAACCACCGCCGAGGGGAGCGTGGCGCGGCGCGAAGCGCAGGTGCCGATGAGCGAGTCCGGAACGCGGCCCAGCAGCAGCGCGCTGGTCCCGTTCAGGTGGTAGAGGGTGGCGGCTCCCGCGCCGGTATCCAGCGCCGCGTTCGCCTCGCGGGCCCGTCGCGCGTTCCGCTGCAGGGAGTCCCGGATCGAGCGGGACGCGTCCACGGGCCGACCCACCAGGACCTCGCGCACGGCCAGGTGCACGAGCTCGAATCCGCACGCGGCCGTGATCTCGCGGCGAATCGTGGCGGCCGAGACGCGCTGCCGGTGAACGTCGAGATTCAGCGCGCCGATCGGAACTCCCCCGAACGTGAGCGCTACGCGCAGCTGCGCTTCGGACGTGGATACGTCGGGGATCGGTTCGCTGATCTCCACCACCACCGGTTCGCCCGACGCCTGGAGGGCCGGGGCGGTCTCCGTGGCGAAAAGCTCCTTGAGAAACGCCACCCAGTGGATCGAGGCGAGCGCCCACGACTCGAAGTCTTTCCGGCGGCGCGGAAACAGGCGGC
>BQJX01000359.1 GCA_021604925.1 Gemmatimonadota bacterium | reverse complement strand
TGGACTGCCACGGGGCGCACGACATCCGGCCAGCGTCGGAGCCGAGATCCCGCGTGCATCCCCAGCAGGTGGCGACCACGTGCGGAACCTGCCACTCGAACGAGACGATCATGAAGAAGTACGGACTCGGCACCGATCAGGTGGCCGGCTACGAGAAGAGCGTGCACGGGCTCTCGGTCTCCAGCGGGCGCGACCTCTCTTCGCCCACCTGCAACGACTGCCACGGGGATCACGGCGCCCTCCCGCCGACCGTGGAGTCCTCCTTTGCGGTGTGCGGGCATTGCCATGTGCACAACCGCGAACTGTACGCGTCCAGCCGGAAGCGGGCGGCGTTCGACGATCTCGGGGAGCCGGGCTGCGTGGCCTGTCACGGGCATCACGAGATCCTGGCCCCCAGCGAGGAGATGCTCAGCCTGGATCCGGACTCGTACTGCGCCGACTGCCACGACGACGACGGCTCGGAGGCGTCCACCGCCATCCTCCGCATGCGAGCGTCCCTGGACTCGCTGCGCCTGGCGCTCGAGCGAGGCGAGATCGCACTCGACGAAGCGGAGCAGAAGGGGATGTACGTCACGGAGATTCGATTTGATCTCCAGGAGCCCCGCCAGCGCCTGGTCCGCGCCAGAACCGAAGTGCACGGGTTCACGGCGGCGGCGGTGGAGGAGATCTGCGGCGAAGGCCAGGCACTCGCGGACTCGGTGATCCACGCGGCCCAGGGTGCGCTCGACGAGTACCGGTTCCGGCGGAGCGGCCTGGCCGTGGCCACGCTCCTGATCAGCGCTTTTGCCTGGGCGCTCTACCGCAAGATCCGAACGTTGGACTGATCGTCCGCGACGAAGTGCACCCTCATCCACGGAGAGGCGATGATCGACGGCCCGAGAACGATGCCACCCGGCGGTTGGCCCCCATTGCCCCTTGACGGATGGGGGGGGCTCCCGATACTTGACGCAGGAATCAGGAGTCTGGTGTGGACTCCCGAGTCTCGGCTGCTTCCCACCGGTTGTCCCGGAGGTTCTCCCGCATGAAGAAGATCAGATACCCGCGCCTGGCCTACAACAAGACCACGCTGATCGGCCTCATGATCTTCCTGGTCACCATGCTGACCTTCCTGATTCTGCTGTTCATGGAGCTCGCCGCCGGATCGTCCAACCCGTACGTGGGGATCTTTGTCTACATGGTTCTGCCGCCGGTGGCACTGTTCGGACTGCTCCTGATCCCGATCGGAATGTGGCGTCGGTTCAAGGTCCTGCAATCGAGCGATCGCCCGGACACCGCGAGGTTCCCCTACGTGGATCTGAACCGCGCCACCCATCGGCGAACGGCGTTGCTTCTCCTGGTGGTGGCGCTGCTCTATTCGGGGCTGGCCGCGGTCGGGTCGTTCCAGGCGTATCACCATTCGGAGTCCGTGGAATTCTGTGGGGCTACCTGCCATGTCCCCATGAAGCCCGAGTACACCACGTACCAGCTCTCCTCCCACGCGCGGGTGGCGTGCACGGCCTGTCATGTGGGCGAAGGAGTGGGATGGTACGCCAAGTCCAAGCTGTCCGGCGCCTACCAGGTCTACGCGTCGGCGTTCGACAAGTTTCCGCGGCCGATCCCGACCCCGATCAAGGACCTCCGTCCGGCGCGGGAGACATGCGAGAGATGCCACTGGCCGGAGAAGGACAGCGGCGGCCAGCAGCGTCTGATCACGCACTACATGTACGATGAGGAAAACACCGAGTGGCCAATCAACCTGCTGGTCAAGACCGGCGGGGGAGATCCGGAGACCGGCCAGCCGGAGGGAATCCACTGGCACATGAACACGGCGGTGGAAACGGAGTACATCGCCCGGGACCCGCAACGACAGGACATTCCCTGGATTCGAGTTACGGAGCGAGAGACCGGTCGCGTGACGGTCTACCAGGACGAAGATGATCCCCTCACGGAGGAGGAGATCGCTGCGGGTCCGGTCCGTCGCATGGACTGCATGGACTGTCACAACCGTCCCAGTCACAAGTTCCGCTCGCCGGACTTCGCGGTGGACCGGGCGCTCCTGACCGGTCGGATCCCACGGGATCTGCCGGAGATCAAGCGCGTCGCGGTAGAGGCCACGGCCGCCCACTACGAGACGGAGGAAGAGGCGCACCGCGAGATTGCCGCGCGCATCCCCGGTTTCTACCGGAAGGAGTACCCGGACGTCTCCGTGGCGCGCCGGGTCGACATCGAGAAGGCAGTGGTCGCCACGCAGACCCTGTTCTCACAGATTCTCTTCCCGGAGATGAAGGTGCGCTGGACGGACTACCCGGACAACATCGGCCACTTCATCGAGCCGGGCTGCTTTCGTTGCCACACGCCGACCAAGGTCAGTGAAGAGGGTTGGACCATCACCCAGGACTGCAACGTCTGTCACTCCATCCTGTCGCAGGGAAGCGAGGACCGGTTCGAGATGGCGTCCTCGCCGGAAGGCCTGGAGTTCGTCCATCCGGAGGACATCGACGAGGAGTGGAGAGAGACCGGCTGCTTCGAGTGCCACGAGGGAACGCAGCCGTAGGGGACGCCGCGGGACCGAGAGCCATCCCTGGCTCTCGGTCCGCGACCGCGCGCGCCACTCAATCCGGGACCACGACCCCGCGATACGCGCTCTTGGTGGCCCCCCACGAGGTCTCTGCCAGTTGTGGTGTCTCCACGGACACGGTAGCGGCGCAGACGACGGTGCGGAAGGTCAAGTCGGCCGGATTGTCCGTCCAACCGGTGGCCGACTCTTCACGCGTCCACGCGGTGCCGCCGCCGTAAGGGGCGCTGGAACGCAGGACCCAAAGGAACGCTCCCGACGGCGTGCTCAGGGTCAGCGCCAGAACGTCCCCATCCTGAACGGGCAACGCGTACGAGGACACGTCAAAGGCGACGTCCGGAATCGGGAACACTCCAACCGGCAGTTCGCTGAACGGGACCACGTGGGTCAGAAGTGCGCCGGCAGATTCGTCGGGCACGCCGGCAACCGTGGGGAAGATCTGCAGCGTGAGCGGGCCCGTGCCGGCGGGCTCCGCGGACACGCATCCGCGGACCTGGACCTCGCCGAGCACTCCGTTCACGCCGGTAGTGAAGGTCTGCGCGACTCGATAGTGGGATTCGCCGAATGAACCGACGGTGTGGACGAGCGCGCTTCCGAGAGATTGTTCCTGATCGACCAGGCAATCCGCGTGGGCGACGCCGCCGGCAACCCGCCAAGCGAGCAGGATGCTCCAGAAGATTGGCGCACGCCGGGGAACCGGGTTCCAGTACATGTTGGCCTCCGTAGTCACGAGCACGGGACGGGCGGCCCACATACCTCCACGTAGACTATATCTTGGCCCTCGCCGGGGAGCAACCGACCCAGTGGATCCGGTTCACGCACTGGGCACGCCTGCTGGTTGTCGTCGGATCGAACCGGACCAGAAGACGTTCACCGCTTCGATCGACATCTCATCGGAAGGCGAAGAGGAGCGAGGCGGACACAACTGAATGGCTTCCGAACGAGGAAAAGAGCACCTCGCCCGCTCTCACCCGAGCCGCGGTGCGCCGGGTGAGGCGCGCCTGGATTCCCAGGGTTGCCAGGAGCACGAGGTCGGGGTCCTGCAGGCCGGGCGCCGCCGAGGCGGAGGGGTGAAGGCCCAGTCCGCATCCCACCAGGACCCGCACGCGTCGATCGTGATCCACGCGCGGGAACCCGGTCACCATCAGGTGAACCAGGGCTTGGCCGGAATCACTGCCGCGGACCGTGGACAGGACTTCGAGTTCGGCGACCAGGCTGGGCGCGATCAGCGCGCGGGACACGGATGCGCCCACCGCGAGCGCATCTTCCGGGCCCGACGGGTAGGGCAGGAAGGTCGCGGCGGCGGCTGACTGGTAGAGCGAGAACGGACCGACTCCATAGCGGGTCACCGACGCGCGGTTCTCCGGGGCCCGTTGAAAGAACCGATCCAACGCGTGCACGGATCGATTCACGGCATCCTCGAAGGCGAGTTCGAACCGGGTGGAACCGTTCTCGGTGACGTG
>BQJX01000358.1 GCA_021604925.1 Gemmatimonadota bacterium | reverse complement strand
CGGGGCAGGTGGTCGTGTCGGGAGAAGTGGCCGGCGTGGAGCGCGCGGTGGAACTGGCGCCCGAGCACGGAGCAAAAAAGGCGATGGTGCTGAACGTGTCCGGAGCGTTCCACAGCGCGCTGATGGAAGACGCGCAGGCGGAGCTCGCCGAGTTCCTGAACGGCATCGAGATTCGCGACGCGGAGATTCCGGTGGTGGCCAACGTGAGCGCGCGGCCGGTGACGGCGGCGGCCGACCTTCGCCGCAACCTGGTGGATCAGATGACGTCGCCGGTGCGGTGGGAAGAGTCCATACGCTTCCTGCTGGCGGAGAACGTGACCGAGTTCTACGAGATCGGCGCGGGACGCGTGCTGCGCGGCCTGCTGCGCTCGGTGGATCGCGCGGCCAAGTGCACGTCGATCGGCACGGGCAGCTCGGTCACGGAACTGCTGGCCGAGAGGGGCGTGAAATGAGCGTCGCGCTGGTGACGGGAGCCGCCAAGAACATCGGTCGTTCCATTGCGGCCCGACTGGCCGCGGACGGCTATGATGTGGCCTGCGTGGGCCGGAGCGAGGAGTCCGTGGCGGACACGCTGGCCGACGTGAAGGCCGCCGGCCGGAAGGGTCTGGCGCTGGCCGCCGACGTGACCGACGAAGCCGCGGTGACGGACGCGGTCAAACGCACCCTGGCGGAGTTGGGCGGGTTGGACGTGCTGGTGAACAACGCCGGCGTGACCCGGGACGGGCTCCTGCTGCGGATGAGCGGGGAGGACTTCGATCACGTGATGAACGTGAACCTGAAGGGCTGCTTCCACTTCGCCAAGGCGTGCACCCGGCCCATGATGAAGGCCCGCGCGGGTCGGATCATCAACATCACGTCGGTGATCGGACTGCGCGGAAATGAAGGTCAGGCCAACTATGCGGCCTCGAAGGCGGGTATTATCGGGTTCACCAAGAGCCTGGCCCGCGAGCTGGCTTCCCGGAACGTGCTGGTGAACGCGGTGGCGCCGGGATTCATAGAGACCTCGATGACCGAGGGCCTTCCCGAGAAGGCGAAGGAGGCGATGATGGAGTCGATCCCGCTCGGGCGGTTCGGCTCACCCGACGACGTGGCAGGCGTTGTTTCTTTTCTGGCCTCGAAGGAGGCTTCCTACGTCACCGGTCAGACCTTGACCGTGGACGGCGGAATGGTGATGTAAGTGAAGAACCCCAAGTTGGAGGAATGAACAGATGGACTCTCCGAATTTCGACAAGGTCAAGGAAATCATCATCGAGCAGCTGGACGTGCAGTCGGACCAGGTGACCGCGGACGCTTCGTTCATCGAGGATCTCGGCGCCGATTCGCTCGACACGGTGGAGCTCGTGATGGCCTTGGAAGAGAAGTTCGACATCGAGATCCCGGACGAGGACGCGGAGAAGATCAAGACCGTGCGTCTCGCCGTGGAGTACATCGACAAGAACGTAGGGGCGGCGAGCTAGCCGCCCGAACGGAATGGTGACGTAGGTATGAGTCAAAGAAGACGCGTGGTCGTGACCGGCATGGGCGCGGTAACTCCCATTGGGAATACCGTGGACGAGTTCTGGAAGAACGCCGTAGCCGGGGTGAGCGGGGCAGCCCCCATCACCCTGTTTGACCCAGAGGGCCACTCCGTGCGGTTCGCCTGCGAGGTGAAGGGCTTTGACCCTTCCGAGCTGGGTGACCGCAAGGAGGTCCGCAAGATGGACCGATTCACGCAGCTGGGACTCAAGGCCGCGCTGCAGGCCGTGAGTGATTCGGGTCTCGAGATCCAGGGAACGTTCGCCGAGCGGGTGGGAGTCGTGATCGGCTCCGGCATCGGCGGCATCCAGACTCTCGAGGACCAGAAGACGATCCTGCTAGAGAAGGGACCGGGGCGCGTCAGCCCCTTCTTCGTTCCCATGATGATCGTGAACATGGCCACCGGAATGGTGAGCATGCGCACGGGCGCCAAGGGACCGAGCAATGCCACCGTGACTGCGTGCGCTTCCGGAGCGAACGCCATCGGCGACGCGTTCCGCATCATCCAGTACGGGGATGCGGACGTGATGATTGCCGGCGGCGCCGAGGCTCCCGTGGCTCCCATTGCGGTGGCCGGTTTCGGCAACATGAAGGCCCTCTCCACCCGGAACGAGAACCCCGCCGGGGCCAGCCGGCCCTTTGACGCCGAGCGCGACGGATTCGTGATCGGTGAGGGCGCGGGCGTGGTGGTCCTGGAGGAGTTGGAACACGCGCGCAAGCGGGGCGCCCGGATCTACTGCGAGATGGCAGGGTACGGGTACACCGCGGATGCGCATCACATGACCGCTCCCGCGCCGGACGGCGAGGGGGGTGCGCGGTCCATGAAGGCCGCCATGGCCGATGCCGGCGTGGCGCCCTCGGAAGTTCAGTATGTCAACGCCCACGGAACATCCACTCCCCTGAACGACAAGTACGAGACATGCGCGATCAAGTCCGCGTTCGGGGATGCCGCGAAGAGCGTTGCCATCAGCTCCACCAAATCGATGACCGGGCATCTGCTCGGCGCGGCGGGAGGGGTCGAGTTCATTCTGATGGCCCTGGCCCATGTGCATGGGAAGATCCCGCCGACGACCAATCACGAAAACCCCGATCCGGAGTGTGACCTGGACTACGTGCCGAACCAGGCGCGCGAGCTGCCGGTTCACGCCGCGCTGTCCAATTCGCTGGGATTCGGGGGACACAACGTCACATTGGCGACCAGGAGTCATGAGCAATAACTCAACGGCGCTCCGCAAGATTTCCTCGGTACTGGGGAAGTTGTTTGTGGGAACGCGCAAGGGGCCTTCGGGAGACCGAGCCCGACCGCTGAAGAAATTCCAGAAGACCATTGGGGTCCGCTTTACCGACCTCTCTCTCTTGGAGCAGGCGCTCACGCACCGCTCCTACTCGCACGTGACATCCCAGACCCGCAACGCTTCGAACGAGCGGATGGAATTCCTGGGCGACTCCGTGCTGGGCCTGGCCGTGAGCCAGTTCCTCTATCTTCGCTTTCCGGATCGCTCGGAGGGCGCTCTTTCCAAGATGAAGTCGCTGCTGGTGAGCCGCAAGGTGCTCTCCAGCGTGGCCCGCGACCTGGGCCTGGGCGAGTACGTGCTGCTTTCCGGCGAGGAGTCGGAGATGGGCGGGCGCGATCGCGCTTCCATCCTGGCCGACTCGTTCGAAGGCGTGCTGGGCGCGATCTACCTGGATCAGGGCTACCGCGCGGCCAACAAGTTCATCCAGCACTTCCTGCTCGGGAACATCCACGGCATCCTGGATGACGACGAACACACGAACTACAAGTCGCTGCTGCAGGAGTACGTGCAGGGCAAGCGTCTCAGCCACCCGGTGTACCGGGTGCGCCGCGAAGAAGGTCCCGAGCACGAGAAGGAGTTCGCGATCGAAGTGGTCGTGAAGGGCCAGGTGTGGGGATCGGGACGCGGCAAGAGCAAGAAGGACGCGGAGCAGTCGGCCGCGCGTGCCGCGCTGGAGAGCCGCCAGGATCGTCAGCCCAAGGTGGACCGGGCGGAGCTGGAGGGCGCGGCGGACGAAGGCACCGCCAAGGCCAGTCGACGGGGCGGACGCAGTCGCGGTGGTCGCACGGGACGCGATCGGGCCGGAAGTGGACGAGCCGGAAGCGATCGCGCCGGCAGCGATCGGACCGCGAGCGAGTCCACCGGACGCGAGTCCACGCGACGCAAGCCGAAGGCGCGCACCGCGGCGGAGGCCCCGGAGGAAGCGGCGGCCGGAATCGCCGCGGTAGGCACCGAAGTGGTGGAGGAGCCGGTGCGCCGCACGCGGGGCCGCAGTCGCGGACGTCCGCAGCCGGAGGGCACCGATTCCACCGAGGCGCAGGATCGCGGCTCGCACGGAATCGCCGCGTCGCGGGAGAGCCTGCGCGAGCAGCGCCGCCAGCGGGAAGAGGAAGAGGCGGCCAACCGTCCTCGCCGGGTCCGGGAGTCGCAGCGGACCGTGACCCCGCGGGCGGAGGCGGAGTCCGACGTGGCGGAGCGCACGGAGCGCAGCGAGCGTTCGGATCGTGGCGATTCG
>BQJX01000357.1 GCA_021604925.1 Gemmatimonadota bacterium | reverse complement strand
GCACCGATCAGTCTCCGTACCTCGAGAAGTAGTCCCGGGTGGCCGCCACCACCTTGGGTGACAGCACCAGCGCGGACAGCACCGTGGGGATCGCCATCAGGGCGAAGGCGGTGTCCAGCAGGTTGACCACGGCGTCCTGGGCCCACACCGCCCCCAACACCACCGACGCAATGTAGACCCACTCGTAGCGCCCGCCCCAGCGCTCGCCGAACACGTAGATGGCGCACTTGCGGCTGTAGTACGAGTACGAGATCAACGTGGACACGGAGAACAGCACGATCACCACGGTGAGCAGGGCCAGGCCGAGGCGCAGGCCGAACAGGTTCGGGATGCCGGCTTCGAACGCCTGGACCGTGAGGAGCACCCCGTCCGCGTCGCCGCCGACCCCGGACGTAAGAATCACCAGCGCCGTGAGCGTGCACACGATGTTGGTGTCGATGAACGGTCCCAGCATGGCCACCAGACCCTCGCGCACCGGCTCCTTGGTGCGGGCGGCGCCGTGCGCGAGCGGAGCCGTGCCGATCCCGGCCTCGTTGGAGAAGGCCGCCCGCCGCACGCCCGTGATCAGCGCCTGCTTCATGGTTACGCCGGCCGCACCTCCCAGCGCGGCTCCCCCGGTGAACGCGGACGTGATGATCGATCCGAGAATGCCCGGCACCTCGGCCGCGTGCTGCCCCACGATGATGAGCGCGGAGACCAGATACAAACCGGCCATGATCGGAACGATGCGCGCGGCCACCCGGCCCACGCGCACGATGCCGCCCAGGATCACCACGCCCACCAGCCCCGCGGCGACCACCCCGGTGCCGAGTCGGGGGACGGCGTAGTGCTCCTGCAGCAACCCGGCCAGTTGGTTGATCTGGAACAGCGCCAGGCAGCCGATCATTCCGAAGGCCGAGAACAGGATTCCGAGGAATCGCCAGCGTCGCCCCAGACCCACTTCGATCCAGTACATGGGACCGCCCTGGGGCACGCCCTGCGAGTCCGGCTTGCGGTACAGCACGGCGAGCGTGCAGGTGAAGAACTTGGTGGCCATGCCCACCAGACCGGCGATCCACATCCAGAACACCGCTCCCGGTCCGCCGGTGGTCACGGCGATGGCCACCCCCGCGATGTTGCCCATGCCCAGCGTGGCCGAAAGTGCGGAACTCAGGGCCTGGAAGTGGGTGATCTGTCCGGGCGCGCGCTCGTCGTCAAAGCGGCCCGAGAGGATCGCCAGGGCGTGCCGCCATCGTCGGAGCGGGGTGAGCCCGCCCACCACTGTAAAGAAGAGCCCCGCGCCGATGAGCAGGATGACCAGCGGCAATCCCCAGGCCAGGTCGACGGCGGTCGCCAGGATCGCGTCGGCTCGGTCCAGGACGTTCATGGTCGTCGCTCGTCGTTCGGGGGCGTATTCTGGTCCGGGCGTCGTGGCCGACCGGAACCGTAGTCCCGGGGTGGATCGCGGTCAACCGTTGGAGCGGGTTGCCCTTTCCCTAGGCCGTTGATACGATGCAGGTTCCGGCTGCCTGAGGAGAATCCGATTGATGTCATTCCGAGTTGTGATGGTCGTACTGCTGCTGGGATTTGCGGGCGCTCACGCCCAGGGCGGTGCGGCGCTGCCGAGCGGCGATGCGTTCTCCGTGCGCCTGGGCCGGGCCATGGAAGCGGGCCCGGTGGCGTGGGACGGCCTTTGGGATCCGAACGCCCGGGACGAGACGCAACGCATGCTCGACGTGCGTTCGCAGGCGCTCTTCCAGTGGTCCAACGTGCAGGTCGTGTCGGAAGGGGAGTGGGATCTCGGCTCGGACCGCGTGGCCCAGGATCTGACCGTGCGGGGAACGGCCACCTGGCGGCCGAACGCCTGGGGCGTGGCTTCGTCGTTCTGGACGCCGCAGTGGGACGAGCACTTCGAATCGAATCGGGTGGTTCGTCGCGAACGCTGGATCCGCAAGCGCGGCTCGGGCGAAATGGTGGCGCGCGAGCCGCTGTCGTCGCTGTCGGTGGTGGAGGCGCAGATCGATCTCGGAGTCTACCCGGGACAGAGCGCCATTCTCGTGGACGCCACCTACTACGTGCGCGCCCTCGCGGACGGCGTTCAGCACGTCCGGTTTCTGCTGGATCGCCGCTCGCACATCTACGATCTGCGCGTGAACGGCCAGCTCGCGCCGCTGGTGCGCGGCAACGAACTCGGATCGCTCGGGCTGGAAGGGTTCAGTCCGGAGCTGGAGTCGTCGTTCGAACTGCCGCGCCCTTTGGCCAAGGGAGAAGAGGCGCTGGTGAAGTTCCGGCTGCGCTCGCCCATCGTGCATCTGCAGGACAACGGTCAGGTGACCTCGCTGCCGCTGGCGGACGGCCCCTTCCGGGAGCGGGTGTGGATTCCGCTGCTGGGATCGGTGGGCGGCGACGGCAGCGGCAATCTCACGAACGTGAAGCTCAGCGTACGCTGGCCGCACGGCGCCTTCGAGAGCGTGGCCGTGGCCGCCAAGCCGCTGGACGGGCTGGTCGACGAGCCGAACGATGAGAAGCTGGAGGAGCGCCGCATCCTCCTGACCTCCCGCTCGGACCTGCGGGATCTGGACTTCGCCCTGTTCGAGGAAGGCTCCTCGCTGTCGGATCTGTCCACTCCGGTTCGCGTGGGCATGGAACGTCGTCCCGGTGTCTTCTGGTTCGAGCGCACCGACGGCCCCGCCGAGTCGCGCACGCGCATGGCGCTCGTGGATCCGTTGCTGGATGCGGCCCAGTCGTCCTCGCGGGATCTGTCGTCCGAGTTGCAGGAGCTGATCCCGCTGGACGCCGACATGGTGGACGAACTCTTTGACGACTCTTCCACAGACGCGGAACGCTCCGCGGACGACCGCTCCGCGGGCTGATCGCGAACCCGGCCGGCCCGCGCCGGACCGGAAAGGAATCTCCGAATGAACGCACCCCCGCCGCTTCCTGCCGAGGTGCTGGAGCGCGTGCGCGATCTGCTGGCGCGCGCGTCCGAGGCCGGCGACCTCACGGAACCCGCTTCCTTTACCCTGGCCACCGCCGATGCGGACGGGCGACCCTCGTCCCGCACGCTGCTGCTCAAGGACGTGAACGAGAACGGCTTCGTCTTCTACACGAACCTCCGCAGTCGGAAGGCCAAGCAGCTCCAGGAGAACCCGTGGGCCGCCATGACCTTCTTTTGGCAGTCGCAGTTCGAACAGATCCAGGTGGAAGGTCCGGTGGAGCCCGTGTCGGACGAAGAGGCCGACGAGTACTGGGCCACCCGTCCGCGTGAGAGCCAGGTGGGCGCGTGGGCGTCGGACCAGTCCGCGCCGCTGGCCGATCGCGCCACCCTGGAAACGCGCGTGCGCGAGTTCACCGACAAGTTCGAGGGCGAACCGGTGCCGCGTCCGGCGCACTGGTCGGGATACCGACTTCGCCCGTCGTGCCTGGAGTTCTGGGCGGCGCGCGACTTTCGTCTGCACGATCGCGAGACGTGGACCGCAAAGGGCGACACCTGGAGCCAGGGGCTGCTGTTTCCGTAGCCGGGTGCAGGTCCCGAAACGCCCGACGGGCGGGGCGTGCGGCCGCGTGGCCTGCACGGCCGGTGCGGCGTTCGGCCCCCCGGTCTTGACGCCGACGCCGCGCGCATCGTACAGTTGAGTGGTACCAGACAAGGAGAATAGCAATGTTGATGACCGCCGAGTCGATGTTCGATTTCGATCTCGCGCTCTTCGGAGCCGGGTTGGCGGTGCTGTGCGCGTGTCTGTGCTTCGGTCTCTTCCAGTCGAAGGAACCGGTACCGGTGCGCGTCAGGGAGCGCCGTCGCCGCTAGGGTGACGACCCATGATTCCCGAAAGGGCCCGCCGTTCCGAGACGGCGGGCCCTTTTTCTGTGGAGCGGTGCTTCCTGTTGAGCGGCGCGCGTTTCTGTTGGGGTGCGCGACTTGGTGCGTGCGACTTGGGGCGAGTGCGGTGGCGGCGGCGCGGACGCTAGGCCAGGATCCGGGCGGCCAGGTCCGGGCCGTCGGCGACCAGCCGGTTCACGGAGACGCCGCGCTGGGACGCGCCGCCCAGGAACAGTCCCGGCAGA
>BQJX01000356.1 GCA_021604925.1 Gemmatimonadota bacterium | reverse complement strand
TGGAGCAGGTATCCCCGGTGGGGCCGGTGTACCAGGCCGGCACTCTCTCCGGGAACCCGCTGGCCATGGCGGCCGGGCTGGCCATGCTGGACGGCATTGACCGCGACCCGTCGCTCTACGATCGCCTGGAAGCACTCGGCCGGCGCGTGGAGTCGGCCACGCAGGCCGCGCTCTCGGAGCTGAACCTCACGGACCGTCTCTGCTTCCAGCGGGTCGGGTCCATGTTCTGCCTGTACTTTGCTCCGGGGCCGGTTCGGTCCTGGGACGACGCCGCGAAATGCGACGGCGACCGCTTCTCCACCTGGTTCCATCACATGTTCCAGCGCGGCTTCTCACTGGCCCCCAGCCCGTACGAAGCCGGCTTTCTGTCCACCGCGCACACCGAAGCCGACGTGGACGCGTTCACCGCCGCCTGTCGCGAGTCGCTCGCCGCAGCCTTTCTGGGAGACTCCCCGTGATCGCACTCGCCAATGACCGGTTCCTCCGCGCCGCGCGCGGCCAAGAGGTGGACGCCACCCCCATCTGGATGATGCGCCAGGCCGGGCGCGTCCTGCCGGAGTACCGCGCGCTCCGCAAGGACCACTCGTTCCTGGAGGTCGCCCACGACCCGGCGCTCTGCGCCGAGGTCACCACCCAGCCGGTGGATCGGCTGAACGTGGACGCGGCCATCCTTTTTTCCGACATCCTGCTTCCCGCCGAGGCCATGGGCATCGGCATGCGCTTTGATCCCGGTCCCAAACTGGATCGCCAGGTGGGCCCGGGCGACGGTCCGGCCACCATGCGTCGCCCCCGGCCGAAGGAGGACTGGACCTACCTCCACGACTGCATCCAGGCCACGCTCAAGCGGCTGGACGGCCGAGTGCCGCTGATCGGCTTCTGCGGTTCGCCGTTCACGGTGGCGTGCTACCTCATCGATGGGGGCGGCTCCAAGAACTGGGTCGGCACGCGGCGCTGGATGAACACGGACCCCGAGGGGTTTCGCGAGTTCCTCTTCTTCCTGGGCGAGTGCCTGGCGGACTGGCTGCAGGTCCAGATCGATGCGGGCGTGCACGCGGTGCAGGTCTTCGACTCGTGGGCGAGTCTGCTGTCGCCCGCGGGCATGGAGCGCTTCTCGCTGCCCGCCGTGAACCGCATCCTGAACCAGCTGAAGATCCCGGACGACTTCCCCACCATCTACTTTGCGCCGGGCGCGGGAACATCGCTGCGCGCGCAGTCGCGGGTGGGAGCGCGGATGATCGGCCTGGACTGGCGCGTGAACCTGCGCACGGTGCGCAGCGTGTTCCAGGACCTGCCGCTGCAGGGCAATCTGGATCCGGGGCTGCTGCTGGGATCGGAGGCGGAGATCGAGGCCGGCGTGCGGTCCGTTCTGCAGGATGCCCAGGGTGGCGCCCACGTGTTCAACCTGGGCCACGGCGTGATTCCCGAGACTCCGGTGGAGAACGCGGAACTCGTGGTGCGACTCGTTCACGAAATCAGCCGGGAGGGTGCCCAGTGAAGAACGCACCGGACGCCGGACGCATCGCCGAGCTGCTCGCGCGCTTTGATCGCGCGGGGCCTCGCTACACCTCGTATCCCACCGCCGTGGAGTTCACGGAAGAGGTGACCGCCGCCACCTACGGCGACCACCTGAGCCGGGCCGCCGCCGTGGATGCGCCCATCTCGCTGTACCTGCATCTTCCGTTCTGCCAGCACCGCTGCGCGTTCTGCGGCTGCCACGTGATCATCACGGACAAGCGCGACGTGATCGGCGGCTACCTGGACGTGCTGCACCGGGAGATCGATCTCATCGCGGATCGACTGGGCGACCGCAACGTGGTCCGCCAGTACCACTGGGGCGGCGGCACTCCCACGTACCTCACGCCCGAGGAAATGCACGCCCTGCACGCCAAGATCACCTCCCGCTTCCGGATCGAGGAGGGCGCGGAGGTTGCCATCGAGGTGGATCCGCGGGTCACGACCCCGGATCATCTGGCCTTGCTGCGCGAGCTCGGGTTCAACCGTCTGTCCATGGGCGTGCAGGACTTCACGCCCGAGGTGCAGGAGATTATCACGCGCAACCAGACCGAAGCGGAGACGGTGGAGCTGGTCGAGGCGTGCCGCAAGCTCGGGTTCGAGTCGTTGAACCTGGATCTGATCTACGGACTGCCCAAGCAGACACAGGACACCTTCGTAACGAGCCTGCGCAAGGTCGTGGAGCTGCGTCCGGAGCGTGTGGCCGTGTACAGCTACGCCCACGTCCCGTGGATGAAGGCCAACCAGCGCAAGACGGAAGCGGAGTTCCTGCCGGATCCGGAGACCAAGCTGCTGCTCTTTGGCGAGGCGCATTCGGCATTCGTCGAGGCCGGCTACGACCCCATCGGCATGGATCACTTTGCCGTGCCGGAGGACGAGCTGGCCGTGGCCGCGCGAGAGCGTCGGCTGCACCGGAACTTCATGGGGTACACCACCAAGCCCGCGCCTGACTTTGTGGGTGTGGGGATCTCGGCCATCGGCGACGTGCAGGATGCGTTCTTCCAGAACGAGAAGGGCATTCCCGCGTACAAGCGTCGCGTGATGGCGGGCGAGCCGCCCATCTTCCGGGGGGTGGTCCTCACGGCCGAGGACCGGCTGCGCCGCGACGTGATCCTGTCCATCATGTGCAACGCGCGCATCGACCGCGCCGACATCGAAGCCCGCCACGGCATCGACTTTCCCAAGACGTTCGCGTGGGAGATGGAGCAGCTGGCCGAGGAGCGCAAGCACGGCTTTGTGGAGTGGAACGACGACCTGTCGGAGATCCGGGTGGTCGGCGACGGGAAACTCTTCATCCGGAACATCGCCATGATCTTCGACGAGCGTCTGCGCCGGATGAAGCGCGACGGTCCGGTCTTTTCGCAGACTGTCTAACGCGGGCCCGGCCGCGTCCGGCGGTGTAGTGCGGGCACGACCGCGCAAGGCTGGAGTGGAATGAACGTTCTCATTGTCGGCGGCGGCATTGGTGGCCTCTCGGCCGCTCTCGCACTGCGCGAACGCGGCGCCACGCCTCTGGTCCTGGAGGCCGGCGACCGGGTCGGCGGCTGGATCCACACCGAGGATCTGGACGGCGCCATCGTGGAAGCCGGTCCGCAGGGATTCCTGGAAGAAACGCCCGGCACCCTGGATGTGATCCCCGCGCTGGGCCTGGGCGGCGAGCTGCTGGCGGCCTCCGCGGCGGCGCAACGTCGCTACGTGCTGAAGGGCGATCGGCTGATCGCGCTGCCCGCCTCTCCCCTGGGTCTGCTGGCCACTCCCCTGCTGTCGCCGCGAGGCCGGCTTCGCGTGCTGGGCGAGCCGTGGGCCAAGTCGGCGCCGCGCGAACCCGAGACAGTGCACGCCTTCGCCGCGCGACGCATCGGGCGGGAAGCGGCCGACGTGCTCGTGGACGCCATGGTGACCGGCATCTTTGCCGGGGATCCGCGCCAGCTGTCGCTGGAGGCGTGCTTCCCCAAGATGCGAAAGCTGGAGGAGGAGCACGGCGGACTGATCCGCGGAATGATCGCCAGGAAGAAGGAAGCGCGCGCGAACGGCAGTGCGAGCGCGGGCGGTCCGGCGGGTTCCAAGCTGCACTCGCTGCGCGGCGGCATGGAGCAGCTGCCCCGGGCCCTGGCGCGCACGCTGGGCGACCACGTCCGGACCGGCGCCGCGGTGGAATCGCTCCGGCGGCAGGGTTCCGGGTGGCAGGTCACGCTGACTTCCGGGGAGACGCTGGAGGCGCCGCGGCTCCTGCTGGCGTTGCCCGCCCCGCCGGCGGCCGCACTGCTGGACGGCGAGTCTCCCGCCATTGCGGCCGCGCTCCGGGAGATCCCGCACGCCGCGGTGGCCGTGGTGGGACTGGTGTTTCCGCGCGAGGCCGTGGGGCATCCGCTGGACGGATACGGGTTCCTGGCCCCGGGCGGAGTCCGGGATCTGCTGGGGTGCCTGTTCGAGTCCACGGTGTTCCCGAATCGCGCGCCCCAGGGCAAGGTGCTGCTGCGCGCCATGGTAGGCGGCGCCCGCCGACCGCAGGCCGTTCGCCGCGACGAGGCCGAGATCATCAGCG
>BQJX01000355.1 GCA_021604925.1 Gemmatimonadota bacterium | reverse complement strand
CGCTGGCCAGCGGCGGCCCGTGGCTCCTCGCGTTCGGCCGCCGCTGTATGGTTGCTCTGTTGTGTGTCGGTGTTCCTCGCCTTCCTAGTGACGAGCCGGGGAGGTGAGAGATCCGGAAACGGCTGGGTTCCTTGCCGTCCGCCAGCGCCCTTCTCCGGGGGCTTGTGTTGGATCTCTAACTAGGGTTTGCAGCAGACGATCGCCGCGGCGCATACTGGGGTGTAGGTCGGAATCGGGTTCCGCGCCTGGCGGTCGATCCGTCATCGACATCTTCGCCATCCGCGGTGCTCGCAGCTGAAACCCATGCCGTTAGGCACAACTTCCCATGCGCTACCTAGCGGAGATCGCGGGCAGATCGGTCAGAGGAATCCCGATCTACCTCTACTTGCTCAACCTCAACCCGGGTTCATACCGCGCCTTCGAGATCCTCGCAGATTCCCTGGCAAAGGCCCCCGATCCAGTGGGGGACATATTGGCCCTCTTGGCGCCCGAGAACTGGCGGCCACATCTTCCGGCCCTCGTTTGGATTCTCGTGCTTCCCGAACTTCCGTCGGCTGCGTCGATCTTGTGGCGGCGGTTCGACGAGGGAACGTGGGTTGCTCCGCAAGTAGCAGCGGTTCTTTCCGTCGTCGATCCGGACTTCGAGATCAATGCTGCGCGGCGGATCAAGTCCTTGTGCGCCAAACCCATCATGCTCTCCCCGCCTCGCCAAGTGTCGGATCTGCCCTTTCAGGTCCCTCGTTCGATCGGCCCCGAGTTTCCTGCCGGGCGGGCCAAGCCACTGACAGCACTCGTCGGCCTGTTGCGAGCTGCTGGTGCGGACCTTGCCGACCTGCTGCTCGATCCAGCGGTTCGCGATCTGCAGCGATCTGACCTGGACAGGGGGGACCGGCTCGCAACGTTGTGGCGTGATCGGGTCCAACAACACCTAGGGCGCTGGCGGAACGCGTGATTGGCCGCACTCGATCGTGTGCCTAACTAGGGTTTGCAGCAGACGATCACCGCGGCGCATACTGGGAGTAGCTCGGAATTGGGCTCCGCGCCTGGCGGACAGTCGCCATCGGATTCTTCGCTATCCGCGGTGCTCGCAGCTGAAACCCATGCCGTTAGGCGACACGAGGTGGCATGAATCGCTGGAGGAATCTCAACAGGATCGCACTGCTGATCGCCGGGTTGTCTGTGGCCGCCATCGCGCGAGGGGAGGTGCCGGAACCCGAGTTCTGGGTTGCGCGCGAGGGCCTGATCATGCCGCACGAGAGTGTCTATGAATCTAGGATCTGGGGCGGGTGGTTCCGACGAGAACTGGATGAGTCGGTTCGCAACCAAATCCTCTCAAGGTTGGCCAGCGGGAGTGTGGCGACATCCCCGCTTCCCGCACGCGAGTTGCGACGCAAGGGCGACTACCGGCTCAATGCTGACTTCACAGCGCGCCTTTCGTCGGCGGACTTCCTGCTCGTCGTCCAGAACCCACTGCTAGTGTTGACCAGCAGGCCAGGGCCCCGCGAGTTCGACCCGCTATGGTACGAGGTCAAGTCAGACTCCGCCGCGGCCGAGATCGCTGATCTCGTCCGAACGGCGGTCCAGGAGCATGGCTGGACCGTATCGTATCCTGGCAGCCGGGCCGTAGTGATCGCCGATGGAGAGCTGCTTCAGCAGCCCTTCGTCTTCTCGAGCTTTGATGCCGAGACACTCTTCGTCAACGGTCACGAGTGGACGCGGGCTACGAATGACCATGTGAATCGATACACGAAGGTAGTGAAGAAGCTCGACCTGGTAGCGATGCACGAGTCGGCCTACGTGGTCGGGCTGGGAGGTCGCATCTCCTACCCGTCGTCCCGGCGAGATGCCGTGCTAGAGGCCTTTCTCGCTGCCAAGGCTGGAGAACCCGTGGACACTGGGAAATATCGGTGGGCGGCTCGCATCAAGCCGGATTCCACACGGCCGGCTCCTCCGCCCGGGTCGCCTAACTAGGGTTTGCAGCAGACGATCACCGCGGCGCATACTGGGAGTAGCTCGGAACGGGCTTCCGCGCCTGGCGGGCAGTCGCCATCTGATTCTTCGCTATCCGCGGCGCTCGCAGCTGAAACCCATGCCGTTAGGTGGTCACCGTGGCGCTTGGAGTTCGATACGCGGCACTGCTGCTGGCAGCCGGACTGGCAGGCGGGTGCGCTGATCCGGACGTCGCTTCGAACGAGCCTCTCGTCATAGCCACGGGAAAGATCGACGCGGCGAATCGCTGCTCAGACCCCTGCGACAACGTGCGCATGAGCCTGCGGCTGTTTCCGGCAAACCACCAAATGGCCTCATTCTTCGATGACCAGCTGGTAACGGAAGCAGACGAGGGTCGCCGCTTTCGCGCGACCGTCGACACGGATGACGACTTCTTGTGGGCGGTTAGGCTTCTCACCAACGGGGAGGAAGACCGTGTGCAGGTCATGGTTCTCGTTGGCCCTTCAGGTGCCGGGAACGGCCTGTCTGAAGCCGATCTCTTCGCTCTGACCACTGTCGACCTGAAGTCAGAGCAGATCGACTGGATCGATCTAGTTCTCGAGTCCTTGTCGTTCACGCCGACTGGGGTCGCCGGGGAGATGCTCGTGGAGACGACGGCCCGCATCGAGGTGGGCCGCACCACCTAACTAGGGTTTGCAGCAGACGATCACCGCGGCGCATACTGGGAGCAGATCGGAATCGGGCCCCGCGCCTGGCGGGCAGTTGCCATCGGCATCTTCGCTATCCGCGGTGCTCGCAGCTGAAACCCATGCCGTTAGGCGCACATGAACAGAGTGAAGAAGTTCACTGGCTCGGCACTGTCTGCCGTGATCCTTCTTGCGAGTTCGTCGGCGGGGGCTCGTAGTTTCGTCCATGTCGTCGGACCTGACTCTCTTGGACGTATTCCCAAGAGTGTTGAGATCGCCTATGTGGCGGCCGGAGATCAGCTCGAGTTCGAGATGAGTGCGGACGTGCTCGTTGACGCCGGAGGGAAGCTCAGCTGTTCTCTGTCTGTCTCAGATGGAGCTGAGGAGCTTGCTCGTGCAGGTATCTCGGGACACGTGGACGACCTTGGTCGAGAGACTTGGCGATTTCAGGTGTCTCGCCGCGCGGCCGACCATTCGGTTTTGAGCCTAGTTTTTGGGTGTGCGCCGGCTCCGTGTTTTTCGTTTACCGTTTGGAAGTTGCCACTCGGCGTGCTGCTCGCCGAACCCGACCTGTGGGCTGGTCGGCCAGCTATGGGTCGGAAGGTTGTTGCTGACGGCTCGGAAGCGCCTCGCCTCGTGCTCAAGGCTGGAAGGAACCTGGCGCGAGTAGATCGATAGTCAGCGGTGCGTCTAACTAGGGTTTGCAGCAGACGATCACCGCGGCGCATACTGGGAGTAGTTCGGAATCGGGCTCCGGATATGGCAGGCAATCGCCGTCTGGTCCTCCGCTATCCGCGGTGCTCGCAGCTGAAACCCATGCCGTTAGGAGCACAGTGATGGACGTCCGTGCTGCATTCGAGGCTCTGGTGGTCGGCGGGCTCTTCGTGTCGCCAGCTTCGGCTGGTGTCGGCATGTGGGTGTCCCTCGAGGACGGGCCTGGGCAGCAAGAGTTGGCCCCATGGGTAGGACATCGCGACGTCAATGTCCGGGTCGAGTGGCTCGGGAACTCGGCGTGCCAAGTCGAGTTCGCGTTTGTCGGAGATTTCACGGTAGTCGCTTTCCAACCCTCTGCGGGCATTGAGAACCTGGGATCGGTCACGAGTCCGCTGCTTCTGCCCGTCGATCCCTCGGAGGATCTCCAGGGCGTCGTGGGCACCGCTACGATTGACAACCCGGATGGGCGGACGGGTGCTCTCTGTTTCGGCCCAAGGCAGGAGACAGCCCGAAGTTGCTACACCGGCTGCAGTTCTTGGGATTATTGGCAGAACTTTGATTTTCGCTGCATTGGCGTGGGGCAAGCGCCACTCTCGGGAACCACGAACATCGGGATTTGCGGACCTGTGCCGGTCAGTCCCGACACTTGGGGTCGCTTGAAGTCGTCGTACCGGTCGGGCTCCTAACTAGGGTTTGCAGCAGACGATCACCGCGG
>BQJX01000354.1 GCA_021604925.1 Gemmatimonadota bacterium | reverse complement strand
GTCTCGCGCGCAGCCGCCAGGGCCGCGAGGTTGGCCATGGATCCGCCGCTCGTGAGGATCCCGGTGGCCGAGTGGGGGTAGCCGATCAGCTCGGCGATCCAGCGCAGCGTGGTCAGTTCCAGCGACGAGAACGTGGCCCCGCCCAGCCAGCTCCCCGCGAACGGATTGGTTCCGGCCGCCAGCACTTCGCCCAGCATCCCGGCAAAGCTGGACGGACACGGAATGTAGGCGTGGAACCGCGGATGATTCACGCGGGTCATGCCGGGAACCACCCGATCCATCACAAAGCGGATCGACTCCTCCAGGTCGTCGCCGCGCTCGGGGAGCGGCTCGTCCACACGCCGCGCGAACTCCTCGGCCGTGCCCCGCTGCGCCACCCGTTGCTCCCCCAGCGTGGACAGGTGCTGCACGAGCCCGTCCACGGCCAGGTAGCCCAGGCGACGCATCTCCTCGGGATCGGGATCGAACGGAGGGCGGATCCGAATCGTTTCGTCTTGCAAGCAGGCCTCCCAGGTCAGCCGGAGCGGGAGTGTACCGCTCGATTGGCAACGGTGCCATGAGTGCCGGCGATGGAGGTTGGTTGGATGGGGTGTGCGGCCGAAACGCTCAGCGAGCCGCCAGCGCCTCCGAATCCACAAGCACCACCCGCCAGCCGTCCGGATCCTCGAACGTGACCGAGCAGCGCTCCCAGTACGGATTCTCGGGAGCCACGGGCGCGTGGCCGTGCTCCCGCATCCGATCCACCAGCGCGTCCACCGCGCGGCGGTCCGTGAGATAGAACACCAGCAGGTTGTCGGCAGTGGGTGCCGGGCAGGGGCTGCCGTCCACGTGCGACGTGAACTCCAGGTGCACGTCGCTCTCGGGCCACCCCACCATGACGCCGTCGTAGCCGGCGTGCCCCTGGAACGAACCGAGCTCCGTCATCCCGATCGCGTCGCGGTAGAACGCCACCACCTCGGTCAGTCGATCGGTGGGGCGCGCTACTCGGGTGCGAACCGGTTTCATCGGGGGCCTTCCAAGCGGATCCATGGGACTCCCTCTGCCTACCTCTCTCGGTCAGGGTTCGCGGTAGAGACTCTTGAGTCGGCCCCAGGTGGTCGGCTCGATGGCGACCGTCCCACATCCTTGAGGGTGCGCGCCAATGGGACCGCAGGCCGGCGAGTTCTCGCTGAGCGCCGGGGAAGAGCTCCCCACGGTGAAGTCGAGAGACTCTGAATCGCAGAACAAGGGGTCCGCGGGAATGTCCGTCGCCGCAACCTCGTCGGGCCACTGCCAGTAGTCCTCCGTATTGTTCCAGAGGATGTTGCAGCCGCTCTGGGGCAGGACCGTTCCACTGGAACTTGACAGCGCGTACCCGTCACACTCGACCACAATGTTGTTCTGGCAATTGACCGTCGCCGTCCCGGTCACGTACACAGCCGCCCCGACCCCGGGAGTGTAGCAACGGTAGAACGTGTTGCCCCGAACCGTGGCCCAGGAGGAGCTCACGTGCACCGCCGCTCCTGAAGACGCCAGCGCGCTGTCATACGCAAACGTGTTGAACTCAATCGTCCCCACCGAAAACGATCCCAGCTGGATCGCAGCGCCTGAGATGTTGGTGCCCGTCGTTCGGTTTCTCAGAAAGAGAGAGTCGCGGATCATCACGTTGTTGCATTTTTGCACCGTGACGGGACGTCGAACCAGGTGATCCACGAACTCACAGCCTTCAATAAGAATCCGGGCCGGATCGTTCGCGGAGACCGCTCCGCGCGGATTGGACTCGAACCGGGTGTTCCGAACCGTCAGGTCTGAACTAAAGGACGCAGCGATCGCTCCGCTAGCGAAACCGGAACCCTGATTCCCTGAGACCAGGCAATCGTCCAACGAGATCGCTGTCTGCTTCATCGCGATAGCTTCCTCGCCGCAATCGACGAAGTGACAATCCGAGAATACCAAGTCACTCGCGCACCCGACCGCAGCACCGACTTCGCCGCTCGTGATACTGAACCCCTGAACTCTGATGGGATCCCCAACGTCCGCGGCGATCAACGTGAATGAAGTGACGCCCGCGCCACCCACCGACCCAACCAGGTGTGTGCTCGTGGGCCCATCGACCCCGATGAGCGTGAGACCGGGCTTGAGAAAGGCCGCACTTGTCGATATGAACGGACCACCACAGACCAGCACCGTGCGAGTGTCCAGGTCGCTCCAGGTGCCAGGGCCCACCAGGACCGAATCGCCGGAAACGGCAGCATCAACCGCGGCCAGTACGCTCGAGTAGTCCTCCGGAACGCGAAGAGCATCGGCTTGGGCGGTGACCGCGCTTACGCCCGCGACCAAAACCCGCATCAGCCATAGGCCAGCGATCCTAGCCCGCGCTCCCACCACGACCATCTCCTCAGCGAAGCACGATAAGTTTCCGCACCTTGCGATAGGCTCCCGCCTCAGCGCGAACGAAGAACATCCCGGGAGCGACCTTTGATCCGTAGGGATCCAGTGTATCCCACGCCAGCACGTGGCTTCCAGCGCGACACTCGTCGACAATCGGTTTCATCGCGTGCCTTCCAAGCAGAAGGCCGAAGCTCTCGCCCCGGCCTTCCGTGATTCGCGAACGTGAGGCAGCGGCAGGACTAGGCCACCGTCACTTCGTCGCAGAGGTAGACGTCCTGAATCGCGTTCAGCAGCTGGATGCCTTCGGCCTTGGGCTTCTGGAACGCCTTGCGTCCGGAGATGAGACCCATGCCGCCGGCGCGCTTGTTCACCACCGCCGTCTCCACCGCCTGCTGCAGATCGTTCGAACCCGAGGCGCCACCGGAGTTGATCAGACCGATGCGGCCCATGTAGCAGTTCGCCACCTGGTAGCGGCAGAGATCGATCGGGTTGTCCGTGGACAGCTCGGAGTAGACCTTGTCGTGCGTCTTCCCGAACTTGATCGCCGGATAGCCGCCGTTGTTCGTGGGCAGCTTCTGCTTGATGATGTCCGCCTGCAGCGTGACGCCCAGGTGGTTCGCCTGGCCGGTGAGATCCGCCGCCGCGTGGTAGTCCGTGCCGTTCACCTTGAAGTCCGGGTTGCGCAGGTAGCACCACAGGATGGTCATCATGCCGAGTTCGTGCGCCATCTGGAACGCCTCGGAGACTTCCTGCAACTGGCGATGCGCCCCGTCCGAACCCCAGTAGATCGTGGCGCCCACGCCCACGCAGCCCATGTCGAAGGCCTGCCGGACATTGCCGAACATGATCTGATCGTACCCGTTGGGATAGGTCAGCATCTCGTTGTGATTGAACTTGAGGATGAACGGAATGCGATGCGCGTACTTGCGCGCCACGATCCCAAGCACGCCCAGCGTGGAGGCGACGCCGTTGCAGCCGCCATCGATGGCGAGCTTCACGATGTTCTCGGGATCAAAGTAGTCCGGGTTCGGCGCAAAGGACGCGCCCGCGGAGTGCTCGATGCCCTGATCCACCGGCAGAATCGACACGAACCCGGTGCCGGCCAGGCGACCGTGGTTCAGCAGCTGCTGGTACGACCGGTTCACGTTGATGGGACGATCGGACGCGGTGAACACGCGATCCACAAAGTCCGGGCCCGGCAGCTCAAGGCGATCCTTGGAGATCGTCTGGCAACGGTGGTCCAGCAGGGAGGCCGCGTCGCCCAACTGGCCCTTGATGGTGCTGATCATCGGTTTGTCCTGAACGCCGAGCGACATGTTCCTACTCCTTGGGAAGGATGTTCGAATCGTGGGGATGTGTCCCCCATGGTACCCCGGACGGGGGTCGCGGGCACGCCCTGGTTGCGGATCGGCGGCCGCCGGTGAGCGGGTGCCCCGGGGGCCAGCCGCCGAGCCGCGCGCCCGCGGCGCCGGTCGTCAGCGGGAGCGCGTCTGCCGGAGGGCCTTCTCCCACCCCGCCAGGAGCCTCTCCCGGTCGGCGTCGGTCCGCTGCGGCGCGAACTCGGCCTGGATCGCCTTGAGCGCCGTCAGCTCGGATGCGTTGCCCCAGACCCCCACTCCCAGCCCGGCCAGGTAGGCCGCGCCCAGCGCCGTGGATTCCAGCACGGTGGGCCGCAGCACCGTGCAGCCCAGAATGTCGGCCTGGAACTGGAGCAGGAAGTCGTT
>BQJX01000353.1 GCA_021604925.1 Gemmatimonadota bacterium | reverse complement strand
GATCTCGCAGATCGTGGACATTCTCATCCGGCAGTCCATGGAACGCCTGGCCGAGCGTCGTCTCAAGATCAAGATCAGCGCCAAGGCCAAGGACTTCCTGATCGAGAAGGGATTCGATCCGGCCGCAGGCGCCCGACCGCTGCGACGGACCATCCAGCGGCAGATCGAGGATCCGCTCTCCGACGAGATGCTGCGAGGCACCTTCAAGGACGGCGACACGATCAAGATCGACCACAAGGAAGGCGCCGACGAACTCACGTTCGACAAGGTGGTGGCCCGCAAGAAAAAGGCCGCCGACTCCGAGCCGGTGGAGACCAAGGGCTAGCCGCCTTCTTCGCCGTCGGAACCTTTCGCCCCGGTCCGGGTTCACCCGACCGGGGCGTTTTTGTGCTCTCCGGGCTCCTCCGCGCCCACAGGCCCCTTTTTGATCGCAGAACGCCGGAACGGGTGATAGTCTGCTCCGTCGTTCGAACCCCCTCTTGGAGCCCACACATGCGTTGGTTCGCCGAAACGCGCACCCGCCGATTCCAGACGGTCCTGTCCCTGTGCGCCCTGGTCCTGATCGGCGCGGCTCCGGCCGCGGCCGAGACCGTGTCCGGGCTCCGGGTTCTGGGGAACGCCCGGGCGGAGGAGGCCCTGATCTTCCAGACCTTCGGGGTGGAAGTGGGGGACCCGTACCAGGTGGACGTGGTCCGCGACGGAATCCGGAACCTCTACCGTCTCGGCCTGTTCCGCGACATCCGCCTGGAGGGCGAGCGGACCGACGAGGGGATCGATCTCTTGCTGATCGTGGAGGAGAACCCCACCCTCCTGCGGGTGCGCTACGATGGCGCGGACAAGCTCGACCAGGACGACTTCGACGAGGTGGTGGAACTGGTGGCCGGGCAGACGGTCACGCCGCGTTCGGTGGAGCAGGCGCGCCGCGACCTGCTGGATCTCTACCACGAGAAGGGCTTTCTCCTGGCGGAGGTCACCTCGGACCTGAAGGGCGACCGACGCGCCGACCTCACGTTCCACATCGTCGAGGGCAAGAAGGCCCAGGTGAAGACGATTCGCTTCGTCGGAAACGACCACGTGGCCGAAGACGCCCTGATCGATGTGATGAAAACCAAGGAGGACCGCTGGTGGCGCGGCGGCGACTTCAAGTCGGACGTGTTCGAAGCCGACCGGGCCGCGATCCTCAGCCGACTGGGCCAGGAAGGCTACGTGGACGCCCGCATCGTGGACGTTCGCAAGACGTTCAGCGCGGACAACGAGCGCCTGACCCTCGAGATCGAGGTGGAAGAGGGTCCCCACTACCAGGTGGGCGCGATCAAGATCGACCATGGCGGAGTGATTGCGGAGAACCGGCTGCGCGGAGCGATCTCCCTGCAGGAAGGGCAGAGCTTCGACACGGTGCGCTTCGAGGAGAGCACCACCAACCTGTACACGCTGCTCCACGAGCAGGGCTACATCTACTCCAACGTGGACGTGCGCCGCACGCCGCGCGACAACGTGCTGGATCTGGAGTACGTGATCCTGGAGCACGAGCCGGCGCGGATCAGCCGGATCCTGATCACGGGCAACACGCGGACCAAGGAGCGCGTGATCCGGCGGGAGTTGCAGGCCGCGCCGGGCGACCTCTTCAAGCGGTCCCGCGTGATCCGAAGCCAGCGCGAGGTGTTCCAGCTCGGCTTCTTCAACGACATCCAGATGGACAGCCGGTCGGCGGACCGCGAAACCGGCGCCATCGACCTGTTGCTGCACGTGGAGGAGCGCCAGACCGGCACCGCCAGCCTGGGCGCGGGCGTGAACTCGCAGGCCGGGCTCACGGGATTCCTGCAGCTGTCGCAGAACAACTTCATGGGCAAGGGGCAGGTGATCGCCGTCCGCGCCGAGTTCGGCGACTTCCGCGAGTACGACATCTCGTTCACGGAGCCGTGGCTCTTTGGCACTCCCACCAGCGCCGGCGTGGATGCGTTCGACACCCGCCGCCGCTTCAACGAGTTCGAGGAGAAGCGCCGCGGGGTCAACCTGCGCGTGGGGCGTCCGTTCCCGTGGTTGGACTACACCCGGATCTCCACGCGGTACTCGCTGGCCGAGTACCGGATCAACGCGCGCAGCGGGTTTTCGTTCCTGGATGGCGCTCTGGTCCGGACCGGCGACGTGCCGGATGCCCGCGAGGATGACATCGTGGACGAGACCGTGTCCACGGTCTCCTCGGTCAGTAACACGCTCTACCGGAACTCGGTGGACAGCCCGTTCTTCCCCACGCAGGGATCCAGCACGCGCCTGTTCTACGAGATCGGTGGCGGCGTCCTGGGTGGAAACGAGGACTACCACCTGACCACGTTCTCCACCAAGTCGCACTTCCGCACCGGGGAAGACCTGGTCCTGTCGCTGTCGGGCCAGGTCGGATTCCTGGTGGGACTCAAGGACCGGGAGTCGGTTCCGTTCTGGAAGCGATTCCGCCTGGGTGGGATCTCGCAGTACGGGTTGCGCGGATACGACGACTACGACGTCGTGCCCAACGAGAACGCTTCGTCGACCGGCGGTCGGTCCATGTTGATCATGAGCAGCGAGCTGCGTTACCGCGTCGTGGACGCCATTCAGGCGCTCACGTTCTTCGACGTCGGGAACGCGTGGGAAGGCCCCTCCGAAATGAACGTGACGGACCTGCGCCGGGGTGCCGGTGTGGGCGTGAGGATCGATGTCCCCATGGTCGGCCAACTGGGCTTCGACTATGGCTATGGCTTTGACAGAACCACCAGGGAAGGAGGTCCGGGATGGGAATTCCACTTCCAGATCGGCGGGCAATCGTTCTAGCGGTCTTGGTCTTCAGTGTGGCCCTGTTCACGAGTCCGGTGCCGGCACTGGCGCTCGACGGCGTGGCGGTCATCGACTACCAGATGATCTTTGACCGGTACGAGGGAACATCGGACGCGCAGCAGACCCTGAATCGCGAGCTCAAGGACTGGGATACCCAGGCCAAGGAGATGCGCGACGAGATCGACACGCTGAACGATGAGATCGAGAGTCAGCGTCTCATGCTGTCCGAGGAGCGCCTGCGCGAGAAGATGGATGCGCTGGAGCAGAAGCGGAGCGAGTACGAGCGCTTCGCCCAGGAGATCTGGGGAGTGAACGGCGTGGCGGCGCAGCGCAACGCGGAACTCACGGCCCCCATCGCGGAAAAGATCCTGGATGTCGTGGCCAAGCTCGGCGACGAACTCGACCTCAAGGTGATCCTGGACGCGGGGACGGGCGGCGTGGTCTGGGCCCAGGACGAGGTGAATATCACCGACACCGTGCTGGACGACCTCCGCATCGCCGTGGAGCGGGCGGCCGAGGCGGTTCCGAGTCCGGAGCCGGACACGGACTCCGGAGACGCCGGGAATTGACCGGTCCCGGAAGCCGCGTGAACCTCACGCTGGGCCGGATCGCGGAACACGTCGGGGGTTCGCTGGAAGGCTCCCCCGACGTTTGCGTTACCGGTGTGGCCGGGATCGATGAGGCCGGGGACGCCGATCTCACGTTCGTGTCCAACGCCAAGTACGCCGCCGCGCTTGCGAACACCGGTGCGGCGGCCGTTCTCGTGGCTCCGGATCTGGAATGCCCGCCGGGCCTCGTGGTCATCCGGGTCGCCGACCCCTACGCCGCCATGATGCGGGTGCTGCTCCTCTTCGATCCGGGTCCGCCCGAGGTCGCCGCCGGAGTCCACGCCACGGCCGTGGTGGCGGACGATGTGGAACTGGGCGAGGGCAGCGGCGTGGGCCCCCACGCCGTCATCGAGGCGGGGGCGGTGATCGGCGCCGGAACCCGCATCGGGCCCCATTGCTACGTGGGCCATGCGGCTCGCCTGGGAAAGGACTGCTATCTGCATCCGCGGGTCTGTGTGGCCCGGGAGTGCCTCCTGGGGGATCGCGTGGTGCTGCAGTCCGGGGTGGTCATCGGGGGCGACGGATTCGGGTATGCGCCGGTGGAGGGGCGCTACCACAAGATTCCGCAGCTCGGCATCGTGGAACTCGCCGACGACGTGGAGATCGGCGCCAATTCGTGCATCGATCGGGCCACCATGGGACGCACCTATGTCGGCCGTGGCACCAAAATTGACAACCTCGTACAGG
>BQJX01000352.1 GCA_021604925.1 Gemmatimonadota bacterium | reverse complement strand
CCACGGGTCCTCACCCACGGGCCCTCACCCGGAGTGCACAGGCTTGATGGGCTTCGAGAAGAACTTCGTGCTGGTGATCGTGGTGATGGTCTACGTGGCCCTCATCGCGTGGAAGAAACGCCGGACCGAAGCGCTGTGGGTGGGCGTGCTGGCACTCCTGGTGGGGCGCGTGCTCAGTCCGGGCGAAGCGATCCACGCCGTGGAGTGGAACGTGCTCGGGATCTTTGCCGGGATCCTGTTCGTGGCGGAGGTCTTTGCCGACTCCGGAGTGCCGCTGCGCATCGCCGACCTCCTCATCGATCGGGCGAAGACGGTGGGCGGCGCCATTCTCATCGTCTGTCTGTTCTCCGGGTTCGTTTCCATCTTCGTGGAGAACGTGGCCACGGTGCTGATCGTGGCGCCGGTGGCAATGGAGGTCTCGCGCCGCGCCGGGGTGAGTCCGCTGCCGTTCCTCATCGGCATTGCCGTTTCGTCCAACCTGCAGGGCGCGGGTACGCTCATCGGCGATCCGCCCAGCATGATCCTGGCGAGTTTCCAGCGGATGAACTTCAACGACTTCTTCTTCTACCAGGGGAAGCTGTCGATCTTCTGGTCCGTGCAGGTGGGGGCGCTGGCGTCCGCCGTGGTCCTGTGGCTCATCTTCCGCGGCCATCGCCAGCCGGTGGCGTTCATCGAGCCGGCCCCCGTGAAGTCGTGGCTGCCGACCGTGGCGATCGTGGTGATGGTGGTGCTGTTGGCGCTGTCGCCGATCTTCGATCCGGGCTTCCACTGGCTGGGCGGCACCATCTGCATGGTCATCGGGCTGGGGTTGGTGGCGTGGGAAGGCGTGCGCGAGAAGGGCAAGAGCGCCGCGCTGTTTCGGCGGTTCGACTGGAACACCACCGCGTTCCTGATCGGCGTGTTCGTGCTGGTAGAGGCCATGGTCCACGCCGGCCTCATCGACGACCTGGCCGCGGGGTTTGCGAGCGTTACCGGGGACTCGCCGCTGGTGATCTACGTTTCGCTGGTCGTGTTCTCGGTGGCGGTCTCGGCGTTCGTGGACAACATCCCGTTCATCACGGTCATGATTCCGTTGGTGAAGGAGGTGGCCACCGGCGTGGGCACGAACGAGGTGCCGTTGATCTTCGGCATGGTGCTGGGGGCGAGTCTCGGCGGGAACATCACGCCGTTCGGGGCGTCGGCCAACGTGGTGGCCGTGGGGCTGCTGCGCAAGCAGGGGATCACCGTGTCCACGCGGGACTTCCTCAAGATCGGGTTGCCGTTCACGTTGGTCGCCACTGCGGCCGGAGCGGCGTTCCTGTGGTTGACCTGGTAATGCCGCGGAGGCCGGCGATGCGAACGAGCGCACTTCGATGGCTGGGAGTCGCGGCGCTGGGGTTGCTGTGCGGCTGCTCGGGCACCGACGACGAGCTGCGTCGCGAGCTGAATGCCGCGCGGGCCGCCTGGTCCTCCCACGCGATCGACGACTACGACGTGCGGGAAACCATGTCGTGTTTCTGCCCGCCGCCGTCGCGGTGGATCACGCACGTGCGGGCCGGACAGGTGGAGAGCGTGCAGCTCATCGGCGATCCGGCCACCTGGGGCGGCGACCCCGACGCGGCCCGGCAGCGCGCGCTGGAGCAATCGCGATCCGTGGACGACGCCTTCCGCAAGATCGACGACCTCATCGGCACCGTGGCCAGCCTGGAGGTCACCTACGACGAGACGTACGGATTTCCCACGTCGATCGCCGTGGACCAGATCCTGGAAGCCATCGACGACGAGTCGACGCGGACCATGGCGGACCTGGTGGTGGTGGAGTCGGTGGGGAGGTAGTGGGTGGATCCGGTCGAGAACCGCGGTCCCGGCGCTTCGTCGCGTTGGCCCGTCTCTTTCTCCCCGGGGCTGCGGACGCTTCCGGGCTTCCATCCGATGTTCTGAAGCTCAGCCTCTGAGCGCACCCCGGACAAGACGCTCCGCCATCCTCCGGACCCGGGGGTCCCCGATTTCCGGCATCTCGACATACTGGAACCACCTCCCCGGGACGGAGTGAAGGGTTGCAGGACGGCGAGGCCGCGGGAACCCGAACCGCGGAGAAGCGAGAGCCGGGCTCCGGCGCGCCCAAGCTGCTGGACCGGCTGCATGAGGCTGCGCGCACGCGTCGTCTCAGTCCGCGCACCGAGAAGACCTATGCCGGCTGGGTGAAGAGGTTCGTCCGGTTTCACGGGGTGCGGCATCCGTCGACGATGGGAGCCCGCGAGATCGAGGAGTTCCTGTCGCACCTCGCCGTGGAACGCGGCGTGAGCGCCAGTACCCAGAACCAGGCCATGGCGGGCATCCTGTTCCTGTACAAGCACGTCCTCGAAGAGGATCCCGGCTGGGTTTCCGAGGTCACGCGCGCCCGCACCCCGAAGAACCTACCGGTCGTGCTGAGTCCGGGAGAGGTGCGCCAGGTGCTCCGGTCCGTGCGGGGAGTGTCCAGGATGGTGGCCACGCTGCTCTACGGCGGCGGCCTTCGACTGGGCGAGGCGCTGGCGCTGCGGATCAAGGATCTGGACTTCCAGCGCAACGAGATCCTGGTCCGCCGCGGGAAGGGCGCCAAGGACCGCCGGACGATGCTGCCCCGGTCCGTGCAGACGGAACTCTCCGAGCATCTCACGCGCGTGCACGATCAGTACGAGCGGGACCTGGAGAACGGGTCCGGCTGGGTGCAACTGCCGGATGCCCTGTCCACCAAGATGCCGCACGCCGCCCGGGAGTGGCCGTGGCAGTGGGTGTTTCCGGGGGCGCGCCACTACCGCCACCCGGCAAGCGGCCAACTCCGCCGCCATCATGTTCACCCCACCCTGGTCCAAAGGGAGATCCGCGAGGCAGCCCGGGCAGCCCAACTCACGAAAAGGGTCACGGCCCACACCTTTCGCCATTCCTTTGCGACCCACCTCCTCGAGAACGGCTACGACATCCGAACCGTCCAGGAACTCCTGGGACATGTCAGCGTGGCGACCACCATGATCTACACCCACGTTCTGAATCGAGGGGCCCTGGGAGTGGAGAGCCCGGCGGACCGGCTGTGAGGGGTGTTGGTGGGCGCCGTTAGGCAGACTGCCATTCTGGAGGCGGATGGGCTGCGCAGGGTGCTGAAGGCTTCTCCAGGGTGTTTGCGATGGGGTTAGGCGAGGTCTATACTTGGAGAGGAGTTGAGGAGAGTTCTATTCAAGGATAGTTGGGCACGCCGAGGGCTTGAGTTTGAGATCTCTCGGCAGACTGGAGCGAGAACGATGCGCATTGTCTCTTCTCTCTCGGCCGGACTCGCGGCCCTGTTGGCGTGGACTTCATGCTTCGCTGCTGAGTTTGGCTGGACAATCAGTGCGAGTAGCATGGATCCATACGTCAACACAGCGTCTGCAACTGGGGATATCGAGACGTACTGGCTGTGGTACACGTGCGCGATTGATTGCGGCAATTTCTGTGCTGCAGAGGCTGGACTCGAGGTAGACGGACCGTCTTTCGTTCAGTTCAACGGATGGGGGGGATTTTTGAACGCCGGAACTGCTCCAGACCTCCTTCTCACATGTTCATGTTTCCTCGGAGACGGATGGTCCGTTCTCGGGTCGATCGACGTCGTGTCGCTTCCGGGGTCGATCGCCATTGGACCGTCGTCCTATGGCGCTGGCCCCGTGGGCGTCGACTGCAATCCAACCGGACTCGCTGAAATCCATCCTATTGAGTGGATCGGACTAGGCATTGACCAACCGCCCCCGACCAGCGGGACCCCCTGCGTTCCGAATCCGGTCCCAACATCCGCAACGTCATGGAGTCGGCTGAAGACTCTGTTTCGCTAGCCGCGGTGCTCGCGAACGCGTGATCCGGACGGGGGTGCCCAACTAGGGTTTGCAGCAGACGATCACCACGACGCATACTGGGTTGAGAGCGAAATCGGGCTCTGCGCCTGGCGGATCAATCGCCATCGGCATCTCCGCCATCCGCGGTGCTCGCAGCTGAAACCCATGCCGTTAGAGAGGGGGGCTTGAATGAAGGTTCTCATTGTCGTGGCGGCCCTGCTGCTTGCGGTCGTGCCCAGCGCGATTGCTGCGGACTACGGTTGGAATCTTAGCGGTAGCGCGA
>BQJX01000351.1 GCA_021604925.1 Gemmatimonadota bacterium | reverse complement strand
CTGCGAGTAGCCATCCCGGGACGTGTCCGCAAGCGGATGCTCCCGGTGCCCGGACAGGAACACGATCCGGGCGTCGCCCCGCCGGGCCAGGCGCACCAGCGCGGCGGCCAGATCGGCTTCCGACATCCCGCTCAGTGTCTCCCGCAATCCGCCCGACTCCAGAATGATCGTCCCCTCGGTGCTCACCTCGTAGGCGGCCGCCACGGTGGGCTGTCCCACCGGATCCACCCAGCGGTACGTGAAGCGCGGACACGCCCGGCGGAACCCCTCCAGCCGACCGCGCAGGTCGTCGCGCACCGCCGCGTCCACCGCGGCCGAGACGAACGCCGTGGCCCGGATCTCGTTGGGGTAGGACGCCAGCAGCGTGCGCGTGGTCCGGGACAGCGTGTTCCGGTGGTCCCGCGTCCAGTCGACCTGACGCTCGTGGCGCTGCAACAACGCCACCGCAAGCACGGCCACGCCCAGGGACAACGCCACCCCGATCCCGAACCGCAGGCGTGGTCGATTCATCGCGTCCTCCGTCGCAGCTCGAGCCCCTGCACGGTGAGAAACACGAACAGGATCGCCACGGCCAAATGGAGACCGACGGCATGGAGGCTCACCACGCCGCGCGTGAACGGATCGAAGGCCAGCCGCAGCGACCACCCGGTCCCCGGCGCCCAGAACCGATCCACAAAGAAGAGGACCAGGAGCAACGTGATCGTGGTCACGGCGGCCACCAGCGGATGCCCCGCCAGCGACGATGCCCAGACGCCCAGGCAGGCGTACGCGGCGCCCGCGAGCACCAGACCGAGAACCCCGGCCCAGACCACCCCCCACTCCAGCGGTGCCGTCGGAGAGAGGACGAGGATCAGCCCGCCCAGGGGAAGGGTCAGGACGAGCGTGGCCGCCACCATGGCCAGCGCCTTTCCGAGCCCCCAACTCGCGGAGCTGAGAGGCAGCGACGCCATGAGATCCTCGAACCCCGCGCGACGATCCGCGGAGAGCGCATTCATGGTGAGCAGCGGCACAAAGAGAATCAGACCGAACGCGGCGCCCAGGAGGAGCGGCGCCAGGACGGCGTCCGAGAGACCCACCGAAGGGAGGCCGCCGGCATCGAGCGCCAGGCGGCTCTGCTCGACGTGATCCGCCACCAGGCGACGGTAGGTGAGGCCGTTCCAGAGATGGTAGGCGGCCGCCAGCACCCAGAGCACCGCGGAAGAGGCCAGGAAGCGGAACTCCCGCCGCGCCACCAGGAGAGCGTCCCTCACGACCGCACCGCCAGGTCGCCGCCGGGCGAACCCGCCACGAGGCGAAGAAACATCTCCTCCAGAGTTGTCTGGAGGGGACGCAGGCCCACCAGTTCCCGACCCGACTGCACCACGGCGGCCGCCAGTTCCGCGCGCCGGTCATCGTCCAGATGGACGATCACGGTGACCTCCCCCGGCGCCCGACGATCCACGTCGATCACGCGAACTCCGGCCACGGACTCCAGCAACTCCCGGACGCCGGCGCGATCCCCCCGCACCACGACCTCGCAGCGCATGGGTCCCGCGCCGGGCAGTTCGGGCGCGGACGACGACGCGGTCTCCTCCGCCACCACCCGACCCTGGTGGAGCACGATCACGCGATCGCACGTCTCGCGGACCTCGGAGAGCAGATGGGTGGAGACAAGGACCGCCCGTCGCCCCCGCTGCTCGCGGATCAACTCGCGAACGCGAACCAGTTGCGAAGGGTCCAGCCCGGACGACGGCTCATCGAGCAGAAGCACCGGCGGATCTCCCGCCAGCGCGGCCGCCAACCCCACGCGCTGCCGTTGTCCCTTGGAGAGGCGCTGGACGGAACGGTGCCCCACTCCCGTGAGATCCACCTGCTCCAGGCGGGCGGCGGCGTCGTGGCGGGCCTCCTGTGCGCGGGCGCCGCGGCTGCGCGCCACGAACTCCACGTACTCCAGCGCCGTTACATCGCCCACCACGGGGACGTTCTCGGGGAGATAGCCGACCTGCCGGCGCGCCTGGGGCGAATCCTGCGGCGAGTCGAAGCCGCACACGCGAACGATGCCTCCGCTCTTGGGCAGGGCACCCGCCAGGATTCGAAGCGTGGTGGTCTTGCCCGCACCGTTCTGTCCGAGGAAGCCCACCACTTCGCCCGCGTCCACGCGGAACGTGACGCCGTCCAGGACTCTCCGGCCACCGGACACCCGGCAGAGGCCGTCCACTTCAATCATCATCCGCCCCTCGTCGCACCGTGGAAGCACACTCCCCGAAGATTCGTAACCCCTTCACGGTCCGGAGGCAAGCTCCACGCGAAGACGGGCAGGCGAGTCTCCCCGCCTGCCCGCTCCATTGCACTCCCACACCAACTGCCTACGGCGTGATTTCCTGCCAGAGGAAGAGCTTCGATACGAGCGGCGCGAAGGGGGGCTGCCCCGACATGCCGGCGAACGAAGGATCGTAGCCGTAGTCCCGGTGCGGCGGACTGTACTCGGAGTGCTTGGACCAGGCGATCTCGCCCGACTGAATACTCGAGTTCCAGACGTCGTCCGCCATGTCCGCAAACTGCATGTGCACGATCGAGCCGCGCTTCATCAGCGTGCGGGAACCACCCCACGACTCCAGCATCTGGTCGTTGTTCGCCCAGGCGTCGCCGGCCGCCGGATCGTCCGGCACCCCGTCACCGTCCAGGTCCGCGTAGTTCGCCTCGTGCACCGTCGGCGTACCGTCGACCATGGCGGCGTTGATGGTGGTCGTGCCGTTGGCCGCCTGCCGCCCGCTCTTGTTCCCGTGGGTCAGCAAGGGGTCATCGCTCCACGCATCCGAGAGGTGCCAGATTCTCCCCGAGGAGACAATCGCCGCCGCTCGCTTGTTCACGCTGTTGAAGTTCCCCTTGGTGTAGACCGAGTGGTTCGCCACGATCGTGAGATCGTCGGCCAGCTGGTCCGCATTGACGAGCCGGAGCGGAACCTCGGAGTAGATCAGTCCGTTCGCAGGCCAGTTGCCGGAGGCCACGAGCTTGCCAACGTCCAGTTCCTGCACGGTCACGTCCTGCTCCAGCGCCTTGTTGTAGAAGGTCTTCTCCACCACCGCGTCCGCAACCCACGCGCTCACGTCGTTGCCGCCCGCATCGAACTGGGTGTCCCCGGCGCGGATCTTCAGAGTGGCGCGTTGGTCGTAGAAGCCGTTCGGCTGCAGCGTCTCGATCGGCGGAGGGTCCACCGAGGTGGCTCCGAGCGCGCCGTCCCGCACGACCCCGCCCCACAGCTCCAGCGCTCCGTCCACGCCGTCGGAGGGGTCGTCGTTGGCCCAATCGGCGTGCTGCGAGTCCATGGCCGTACCGGGCGCGCCCCCGACCATCTCGACGTCGTTGCCGGCCTGGTCCTTGATGATGACGGTGTTGCCGGAGTACTGGTCCCGGCCCCAGGCGTCCGTGGTGCGAATCATGGACCCGGTGGCCGTCACGGACGCCGCGTCGATCGTGAGGGTGGTGCCGGACGGACGAAGGTAGAGGTCGCCGTTCGCGTGCACCTTGCCGTAGACCTCCTGGTCCTGGCCACGGACGAACTCCGACAGATCGCCGTCCGAGAACAGCGCGTAGCTGAACGCCGGCTCGGTGAAGCCCTGCACCTGCAACTGACGGCGGAACGTGCCCACCGTGCCGATCACGCTGATGATGTACTCATCCTCATCGACAGCGGCACTCAGCGGCCGCAGCGCGAACCGGAAGGACTCCGGCAGGCCCGAACCGGTGAGGCTCGTGCCGGCGTCGCCCGGGTTCCATTCCCAGACGTACCAGCCGTCGTTGCGCTCGTCGGCGAGGCCGTTGTTCGTTGCATCGTCCCGGACAAGGTCGGTGCCGGCGAACAGACTCGCCTGAAGCAACCCGCCGGTGGCAATGCTCCCGTCCGCGTTGTGCGTACGACCCCGGAAGTTCGACGCGGCGAACTCGCGGTACGCAGCGTGCGCCCCGGACTCGGCCACGTAGAGAGCCTGGGCCCCCTTCTCCTGGTTCGTGGCGATCTTGCCCTCGGTGTTCGACAGCATGAGGAACGTACCGCCCAGCAACGTGAACACGGTCAGCATCAGAAGGGAGACGAGCAGGACCGAACCCCGCTCATTCCCCAGAATCGGGC
>BQJX01000350.1 GCA_021604925.1 Gemmatimonadota bacterium | reverse complement strand
CCGGCACCGGCAAGGAACTCGCGGCGCGTGCCATCCACGAACGCAGTCCGCGGAGCGCCGGACCGTTCGTGGCCATCAACTGCCCGTCGATCCCGCGCGATCTCATCGAAAGCGAGCTGTTCGGGCACGAGCGGGGCGCCTTTACCGGTGCCGACACCATGAGGCCGGGCAAGGTGGAACTGGCCGACGGCGGCACGCTGTTCCTGGACGAGGTGGGCGACATGTCGCTGGCCACGCAGGTCAAGCTGCTTCGTTTCCTGGAGGAGCGCGAGTTCCAACGCGTGGGCGGGCGCAAGACGCTGTCCGTCGACGTGCGCATCCTGGCCGCCACGAGCCGCCATCTCAAGGACGAGATCGAGAAGGGCACGTTCCGCGAGGATCTCTACTACCGGTTGAACGTGGTGCCCGTGCGGATGCCGAGTCTGCGGGAGCGGAAGGAGGATCTGCCGGCCCTGGCCACCCATCTGCTCCTGAAGATGGCCGAAGCCCGGAAGTCGCCTCCCCGGAGGATTTCGGCCGGGGCGCAGCAGCTCCTGACCGCCTACGATTGGCCTGGAAACGTGAGGGAGTTGCGGAATACGCTGGAGTACATGGCCACGCTCGGCAAGGAAGCCCTCCTGGACGAGCGCCTGGTGCCCAAGCCGATTCGTGAAAGCGTGGGGCGCGGAATCCACGGCGAGTCGGCCGCGGCCGGGAACGCCGCGGCGTTGCGACCGGGCGAGACCATGGAGTCGCGCCTGCAGCAGCTGGAAGCCACGCTGCTCCGGGCCACGCTGGAATCAGAGGACTGGAACCAGTCGGCCGCGGCGCGACGACTCGGCATCACCGAGAGCAAGATCCGCAACCGGATGCGCCAGTACGGAATCCGACGTCGCGCCGCCCCGGACTCGCAGTAGGAGGACGAGATGCACCCGATGAGACGCCGCGGACTGGAGGCAGCGCTGGGAGTCCTGGCGGTCGTCGCGCTCGGTCCCGTCGCGGCCCAGGCGTTCGTCCTGCTGAACGAGCTCAAAGTGAAGGGCTCGGAGCAGGTGGAACTCTACAACTCCGGGCCCGGCCCGGTGGACGTGAACGGCTGGACGATCCAGGGCAACGACGCCCACGTGATCGCGGGCGCCCCGTTGATTTCCCCCGGCGGGTATCTGATCGTGAATGTTGCCGGTGACATCTTCGATGACCAGGGGGGATTCGTGGAGCTGCTCGACGGTGTGGTCCCCGAGGACGCCGTGAGCTACGGACGGCTGGGAAGCGCGCCGCTCCCGCCGGAGAGCACGTCGCTGGTGGCCGCACCCGTATCCCTGGCCCGCGCGCCGGACGGCTCGTTCTACGGGGCGCCGCCCACGCCCTCGCCGGGCACGGACGGACTGATCTGGACCCTCGACCTCACGCCCACGTTCGGCGCCGTGAACGATGCTCCCGCGCCGGCCCTGGGCGGGGCGATCGTGCTCAACGAAGTGGATCCGAAACCGGTGGGTGGCAGCGACGAGGTGGAGCTGTACAATCCGCTCGCGGCGGGTACCAGCGTGGTGGGCTGGTTCCTGTGCAACGGATCGGCGTTCACGACCCTGTCCGGCCTGGTTCCGGCCGGCGGCTTCCTGACCGTCACCACCGACCCCGGCTTTGATGTGGAGGATAACGACCTGCTCTACCTGTTCCGCGACGACGGCGTTCGAGTCGACCAGCTCGGCTTCCATCTGCCGCCGGTGCGATCCTCCGCCCCCACGCTGGATGTTTGCCAGTGCTTCGAGCGGTTCCCCGACGGAGCCGGCCCGAACCTGGGATACAACTGGTTCACCTCCGGGGGCAACGTCACGCTGTTCGCGCTGGAGTGCACGCCGGGATCGAGCAACGCGTTCGAAGAGGACTGCGGCCCCACCAGCGTGAGTGCGCCGCCGTTCCGGTCGTGGGGCCGGATCAAGTCGGACTGGTTCCGGTAGATGACCCACCGCATCGCGAAACCGCGTCGCCCGTGATCCGAGCTTCCATGGCCAGGTGGTGCGCTGGCGTGCTGGCCTTCGGATCGATGGCGAGTTGCGCCTCCCCCCCGTCCGATGCCGGTCCGCCCAATGTGGTCCTGCTCGTGGTGGATACGCTGCGCGCCGACCATCTCGGCACCTACGGCCATCCGCGGGGAACTTCGTCCCGCCTGGACAAGCTCGCCTCGGAGGGCGCGCTCATGCGCGCGGCCGTGGCGTCCAGCAGCTGGAGTCCGCCCTCGCACACCACCATCGTGACGGGCCGGGAGCCGCAGCATCATCGCGTGCTGGAGTGGAGTCACGCCATCGCCACGGAGATCGCGCCGCTGGCCTCGCTGCTGCGTCGGCAGGGGTACTCCACCGCGCTGTTCTCCTCGCATCGTTCGCTGGCGCGCGGAGTGGGGCGATTCGCGGAAGGCTTCGACAGCACGCTGGTCCTGGGCAACGAACAGGACGAGGAAGTCCTGCGCCAGGCCGCGGACTGGGTCCGGAAGGCCGAGCCCCCGTACTTTCTTCAGATCGTTCTGATGACTCCGCACGCACCCTACACGAAGTATCCCTCCGAGTACGACACCGGCCTCTTCGAAGATGTGCTTCCCGGCGGAACCGAGGAGTTCCCCTTTGTGGCGAGCCAGTACGTGGGCGAGGGCGGGATTCCCACGTCCGTGGCCCTGGAGTCCCGCCAAGACGCAGGCTACTACGTGAATCGCTACGACCGGTCCATCCGTCACGCCGATGCCCTGGTGTCCCGGTTCCTGGACTCGGCCCGGGAAAGCGCCGGCGCGAACGAATCCACGCTGCTGGTCATGGCTTCGGACCACGGGGAGAGTTTCGGGGAGAAGGGAAGCTTCTCCCATGAGGTCTACCTCTACGATCACCTGCTGCGCGTCCCCCTGTTGTTCCACTATCCGGAGCGGATCCACGCCGGGCTGATCTGGAGCGAACCGGTCGGCCTGACCGACATCGTGCCCACGATCCTGTCGTTCGCGGGAGCGCCGCCGACCTCGACGGACGGCGCGGATCTCTCCGGGCTCCTGGCCGGCGATGTTCTCCCGCCCGTGGACCGGACGTTCGGCGCGTCGTACGTGACGGGCGAGTACCAGCGTTTCATGGTGCGCCGCGACGACTACAAGTTGATCTGGGACGCGCGCACGTCCACCGCGGAGCTCTACGATCTGGTCCGGGATCCCGGCGAGGACGCCAATCTGCTGGCCGGTGCGGCCACGGAGGGAGTTCCCAGGACCTCGCAGGCCGTCTTCGAATCGCTGCAGGCGGATCTGACCGCCCAGCTGGGCGAGTACGCGGCCGCCCTCCCCGCGCTGACCCGCATCCAGATCACGGACGACGTCCGGGAAGAGCTGCGCGCCCTGGGCTACGTGGACTAGGCAGGCGGCTTCGCGGGGCAGGAGGCTCCTCCGCCGGCCCCGGCACGTTCCCCATCTTTTTTGCAGAAAAGTGCTCCGGACGTGGCGGGGCCCGGCAGCTCCCGGCGTACCTCCTTGTGAACCCAATGAGGAAGCGGTTCCCAACCCCAAGGAGAGACAAGATGTCGACGATGCAAGCACCCGCCCTGGACGAAGTCCGGCTGCACGAGTTCCTCGGAAAGATGGTGAGTGACCTGGGAGCGGCGGCCAACGCGTCGCTCGTTCTGACCGGCGACAAGCTGGGCCTCTACCGCGCCCTGGCCGAGCACGGCCCCCTGGACTCGACGGAGCTGGCAACGCGCACCGGCACGGCCGAACGGTACGTGCGCGAGTGGCTCGCCACGCAGGCGGCGTCCGGCTACGTGGAGTACCAGGCCGAGTCGGAGACGTTCTGGATGAACGCGGAGCAGCAGCTCGCGTTCACCAACCCGGACAGCCCCGTGCTCATGACCGGGGGCTTCTACGCGGTCGCGTCGTTGATGGCGGACGAAGCCAAGATCACCGAGGCGTTTCGAACGGGGGATGGCGTTCCCTGGGGTGATCACCACCAGTGCCTGTTCTGCGGCACGGAGAAGTTCTTCCGCCCGTCGTACCAGGCGAACCTGGTGCAGAGCTGGATCCCGGCCCTGGACGGTGTCCACGAAGCGCTGACGCGCGGGGGCAAGGTGGCGGACGTGGGGTGCGGACACGGCGCTTCCACGCTGATCA
>BQJX01000349.1 GCA_021604925.1 Gemmatimonadota bacterium | reverse complement strand
GAGGCGGCCGCGTTCGGCGAGGCCGTTCCGGGCGACGTCCGCAAGCGCCGCACGCGGGCGCTGAAGAAGCTCTCCGCGGACAAGAACCTGGACTTCCGCCGGCGGCACCTGGGCCGGGAGATGGACGTGTTCGTCGAAGAGATGAAGCGCGACGGCGTGCCGCACCTGGGTGGACTCACGGACAACTACCTCCGGGTGGATCTCGGTCCCGGGACCGCCGACACGCCGCTGGTGCCGGTGCGGCTCACCGGTCTGGCCTCCGACCATCTGACGGGCGACGTCCTCCGGCCCGCGTCGTCGCGGCGCGGGACCCCGGCCGTGGCCGCCGCGGAGGTGTCGTCGTCATGAGTACGCCCATTGTGCCCAAGTCGTCGCAGATGCACTTCCTGCAGGAGCCCGGCCCCGGGCGTTCCCGATCCGGTCGCCGCTTCGAACGGATCGGCAGCGTGGCCGCCCCGGCGCTCGGGTCCGAACCGGGAGAGCGCAAGACGTTCTACGTGGAGACCTACGGCTGCGAGATGAACCAGTACGATTCGGACTTCATCGCGTCCCGCTTCCTGGACGAGGGCTACGTGCCCGCCGCGGATCCGGACACGGCCGACGTGCTGCTGTTCAACACCTGCTCCATTCGCCAGGGCGCCGAGGATCGTGTGCGCGCGCGCGTGCAGAGCTTCGCCGGCGTGAAACGGCGCCGCGACATGGTGCTGGGCGTGGTGGGCTGCATGGCCCAGCGGCTGGGCGACGAGCTCCAGCAGGGGCAGGGCCTCATCGACATCGTGGCGGGGACCGACACGTACCGCGACCTGCCGGAGATGGTGGAGGAGATGCGCGGCCGGGCGGAGGGCAGGATCGTCCGGACCGATGCGGACGCGGAGCAGACCTACGCCATCCGCAACTACCCCACGGACCAGGAGGGCATCTCCGCGTTTCTCACCATCATGCAGGGGTGCGACAAGTTCTGCACGTTCTGCATCGTCCCGTACACGCGGGGGCGCGAGCGTTCCAAGCCGTGGCAGGACGTGGTGACCGAGGCGCAGACGCTGGTGGATCGCGGCGCGCGACAGATCACGCTGCTCGGCCAGAACGTGAACTCGTATCGCGACGGCCCGGTGGACTTTGCCGAGTTGCTCCGGCAGGTGGACACGGTCAAGGGGCTGGAGCGCGTGTTCTTCACCTCGTCCTATCCGCGCGACATGACCGACGAGGTCTTCGAAGTCATCGCCGGGCACCGGACTCCGGTGGAGTACCTTCACTTTCCCGTGCAGAGCGGCTCGGACGCCGTCCTGAAGCGGATGAAGCGCCGCCACACGGTGGACTGGTACCTTCAGAGGATCGACGCGGCCCGTCGCATCATTCCGGACATCCAGTTTTCCACGGATCTCATGGTCGGGTTTCCGGGAGAGACAGAAGAGGACTTCCAGGCCACGCTGCGGCTCGTGGAGCGCGTCCGCTACGCGGAGTGCTTCATGTACGCGTACTCGCCGCGGGAGGGCACGCCGGCCACGCGACTCACGGATGATCTTCCGGACGGGGAGAAGGCGCGCCGCCTGGAAACGCTCATCACGCTGCAGCGCGGGATCGTGAAGGAGATCCTGGAGGAGAACGAAGGGCGCATCCTGGAGGTCCTGGTGGAGGGACCCAGCAAGAAAAACCCGCGCGAGTGCTTTGGCCGAACGCGGAACCGCTTTATGGTGGTCCTGCCGGAAGGATCCGCGCAACCGGGAGACATGGTGCGCGTTCGCCTTTCGGAACTGAGGGGGTCGACGTACCGGGGAATCCCGGTAGAAACGGGGGAGTGATGGGTTTCCTGAAGGGATTCCGTACGGTTCTGCTGATCGTGATCATGCTGATCGCGATCGGATTCACCGTTCTGAATCCGGGTGAGCTGGTCACCGTTCGCCTGCTGTTCATGCCGCCGCTGGTGGAAGTGAACCTGGTGTGGGTCCTGTTCTGCGCGTTCCTGCTGGGCGGCCTGGGCGGCTTCCTGACGGCGGTGCTCAAGATCGTGGAGTTGCAGGCCAAGCTGCGCGACACCAAGCGCTCCTCGCAGCAGCTGAAGGGCGAACTCACCACGTTGCGGAACCTTCCTCTGGATGAACCGGACCGGTTCGGTGAGGAGTCCGGATCGTGATCTGGTTTATCGGGATCGCGGTTGCGCTGGTCTTCGTGGCGCTGCTCTGGCGTTCGTTGGCGGCCGGGCGCAACCAGGGCCGGGATCGGCGTCCGCCCTACCTTGTGGCCATGAGTGCGCTGATCGATGGCGATCGCGAGCTGGCGTTCCGCGAACTGAAGAACGCGGTGCGCCTGGACTCGTCCAACGTGGATGCGTATCTGCGGCTCGGAGACCTGTTCCGGGAACGGGGAGACGGGGAACGTGCGCTCCAGATCCATCGCGAGCTGACCGCGCGGGCGGGCCTGGACGATGGGGAGAAGTCGCGCATCCACGAGTCGCTGTGCCGCGACTGGATGGCACTGAAGCAGTTGGACCGCGCGGCCGAGGCCGTCGCCGAGGCCGTCAGGTTTGCCGCGGACCCGACCAAGATGCTGCAGCTGCAGCTGAAGGTGCAGGAGCAGCGCGGCGATCTCGGCGCGGCGTTCCGCGTGAAGCGCGAGATCCTGAAACGGGGCGGCCGGGTCAAGGCCGAGGCCGCGGCGCTGGCGGATTTCCGCGCGGAACAGGCCGTGGAACTCATCGAGAAGGGCGAACTGGCGGCCGCCGAGAAGATCCTCAAGGAGGCGCGCAAGCTGGAGGGCAACGCCGCCCGGACCGCGTACCTGTGGGGCTGGCTCAAGGAAAAGCAGGGCGACTACGCGGCGGCGCTGACCACCTGGGAATCGATCCTCACCGATCACCCGGAAAAGGTCGTCATGCTCTTCCGCAGCCTGGAGCGCGTCCACTTCCTGAATGGCAGCTACGGCGACATGGAGTCCACCTACCAGCGCTTCCTGGAAAAGGTGCCGGGGCACGAGGACGCTTCGTTCGGGCTCGCGCGGTTCCTTCTTCGGAAGGGACAGCTGGAGGCGGCGCTGGAAACGTGTCGCACCGCTCTGGAGCATCACCCCGAATCGATTCCGTTGCGCGTGCTGCGTTCGCTGCTCACGCTCCAGATCGGACGAACGCCGGATGCGGAGCGGCTGCTGAACGATTGGATCTCCGAGATCATGGGCGAAGGGCAGGCCAGCCGCCGGTTCGCGCCCCCGGATCCGGTGGTGGATCTGGAGTCGGCCACATGAGCCGCCGGTACTGCGCGGCCGTCGCGGGCGTCGTCCTGCTGCTGGCGGCAACGTCCCGCGTTCGGGCGGACGTGGAGTCCGCCGAAGCCGCCTGGGATCGCGGTGACCGGGTGGAGGCGGGCAGCGACATCCGCGCGTGGCTGCGGGATCACCCGGAGGGTGCGCAGTCGGTGCGGGCCGCGGTGCTGTTGGCCCGAACGGCCGCGGACCCGGCCGAGGCGGCCACGCTGTGGGACGAGGTGATCGCGCTGGATCCCAACGGCCAGATGGCCGCCGAAGCGCACTGGCACAAGGGGCTCCACGCGTACTCGGCCGGCCTGTACGTGGCGGCCGGGCGGGAGTTCGAGTTGCTGGGCCGATCATTCGGCGGCCAGTTCGATGCGGGGCGCGCCTTTCTCTGGAAGGCGTACTCCGATCTCGGGGCCGAGGTCCCCGAGACCGCGCTGGAGAGTCTGCGGGAAGCGGAGCGCGGCGCGAGCGATCCGCGCGATCAGGCTTCGATCGAGTTCGCGCTGGCGAACGCGCACTTCCGACTCGGCAACGTGGGCGAGGCCATGCGCCGCTACGAGCGCTTCGAGAAGGATCATCGCCACGACGGGCGCGCCAGCGCGGCGGCTCGCAGCGCGGTGGAGTGCCTTCGGCTGCTGGGCCGGGAGAAGGACGCCTCCGAGGCGGCAGCCCGCATCGGGCGGGACTATCCCGATTCGTTCGAAGCCACGCTGGCCCGCGCCGAAGTCCGCACGCTGCGGGATCGCCAGGTGAACTGGCGAGAGGGAGAGGCGCCGGAACCGACCAATGCGCCCGGACCGTTCCTGATCCAGGTGGCGGCCATGTCCGATCCGCGAAACGCCGCCACGCTGCGTCGGCGGATCCTGGCGCTGGGCATCCAGGA
>BQJX01000348.1 GCA_021604925.1 Gemmatimonadota bacterium | reverse complement strand
CGCCGACGTGGGGCAGTCGCTCACCTACAACATCCGGGTGAGCACGTCTCCGAACCTGATCGCGGACCATCAGCCCAGCGGTTGGTACGGTCCGATCGTGCCGCGCAACACGGGCGGCGCCACCCCGTCCTTCGTCGATCTGCCGGACTCGCTGAACGGTGATGCGATCACGACCCGGTTGAACTGGGTCACCTACAATCAGGGCCCGTCGCCGGCAGCCGCGCCCTGGCAGACGTACCTCTACCAGGATGACGTGGTTCGCGCCGCGTCGAGCGGCGCCACGATCAACGCCGGCGTGACGTACGCGGTGCTGAACTCGGCGGCGCTGTCCATTCCGGGCGGACGTCATCACTTGCGGGCGGAGGCCGATGCGCTGTCGCAGCTCGCCGAGTTCGACGAAACGGACAACTCCAAGACCGAGTGGTTCGTGTGGACTCCGGAGGACCTGGCGGACGGCATGCCGTCGAACCGTCTGGCGCCGTCGGCGCTCGCTCCGGTCGGCTACGGTCCCTACTACTCGTGTGATGGACTTCGCGCGGCGCAGTCCACGTTCTGGACCGGCGTGGCCATCGTGCCGGTGGAGTCGACCGCGGACTACGATCTGCGCGTGCACGATCAGTCCACCGGCAGCAAGGACGGGTTCGGCGCCTATCACGTCTGGTCGAGTGACGGGATCGGGCTGACGGACTTTGCGGTGGTGAACCACAACCAGGTCGCAGCCGCCTATACGGACTTCGGCGTGTTGAACCTCGGCGGGTCCGGCGAGTACGTCAGCGAGCGGGCTTCGGCGCCGTTCCTCGGCGGCGTCACCACCGGCACGAATCGCTACGGCACCTACACCATGGACTCCAGCGAGATCTTCGATCTGTACGAGTTCTACGTGGGGCCGTTGGAGGCGGGGCAGACGTTCTGGATCTCGTTGGACAACGGAACCGGAGCCGCCAACCTGGGAATCGCGCTGTTCGACGGCAACGTGACCACGCACGAGGTCAAGCTCTCGGCCGCCGAACTGGTCGATGCCAATGGCCCGGGCGAGGACGAGCATCTGAACTCGGTCACGCTGGGGCAGGGGTATCACGCGATCGCCGTGTTCAAGCGGGGCAGCGCGGATCTGCCCGCGTTCAACCAGTACGACCTCGTCATCTCCACCAGCAGTGTGGTGGCCGCCCCGGAACTGGGCGCGTTGCCGGGCAGCTTTGCCTTGGCGGCACCGCAGCCCAATCCGTTCCGCAACGAGGCCAGCATCCAGTACGACGTTCCCGCGGCCGGCGGCTCGGTGCGCGTGACCGTGTTCGATGTACATGGCCGCAAGGTCGCCGGTCTAGTGGACGGTCCGCAGACCCCCGGCCGGCACTCCGTGGGTTGGGGCGGTCGGGACGATCACGGGCGCCGGGCGGTGTCCGGGGTCTACTTCGTCCGGATGGAGTCGCCGGAGAGGACGGCCACTCGCAAGGTCACGCTGCTCCGGTAGAACCCGGATCCGGTGACACCGTGCAGAGGCCGGGGTGGGAAGCCGCCCCGGCCTTTCGCGTGAAGCGGGCCGGCTCCGGACTTGGCGCCAGACCCGGCGCTGCACCGCACCCGGTCACCCGGGACCGCACCCGGCGCTGCACCGCACCCGGGTCACCCCGGACCGCACCCGGTCACCCGGGACCGCGCGTTTCCGAGACCTCCCCGGGGGTTCAATTTCAATGCATTGTGGGGCATGCGATGGCAAGATGGCGGCCGCGCCGCGCGACCATGATCCTGGGAGTTCACGAATGAGTCCGCTGAGAGATCTTCGCGATCGCATCGATGAGGTGAACGAGCAGATCCTGGACCTCCTTTCCGCCCGAGGAGAGATCGTCCTGGAGATCGCCCGGGACAAGGGCGTGCGCGGCCTCGACGGGTACGATCCCAGCCGCGAGGAACGGATGCTGGCCGAACTGACCTCGGATCTGCGGGGACCGTTTGCGGCGGCCCAGATCCGGGACGTCTTCCGCACGATCTTCCGGATCTCGCTGGAACTCCAGGACGTGGAGCATCAGGCCGGGCTTCACGTGCGACGACGCGATCTGGTGCCGGAGGGCGGAATCCTTGTCGGTGCCGTCCCGGTCGGCGGACCCGAGCCCGTGCTGTTTGCCGGCCCCTGCTCCGTGGAGACCCCGGAGCAGATGGACGCCGTGGGTGCGTACCTGGCGGCCATGCCCGGGCTGGTGGTGCTGCGGGCGGGGGCGTTCAAGCCGCGCACGAACCCGGCTTCGTTCCAGGGCTTGCGAGAGAAGGGGCTGCGCATTCTCAAGGACACGGCGGACCGCCACGGGCTGGCGACCGTGACCGAGGTTCTGGACGTGGCCACGCTGCCGATCGTGGCGGAGCACACGGACATGCTCCAGATCGGCGCGCGCAACATGTACAACACCGAGTTGCTGAAGGCGGTCTCGCGCCTCGACAAGCCGGTGCTCCTCAAACGTGGATTCATGGCCACGATTCAGGAGTGGCTGCTCTCCGCGGAGTACATCCTCTCCGGCGGCAACGAGTCCGTGGTGCTCTGCGAGCGCGGGATCCGGACCTTCGAGCCGTCCACGCGCAACACGTTCGATGTGGCCGCCATCCCCCTGATGAAGGGGGAGACGTCGCTTCCGGTCATCGCGGATGTGAGCCACGCGCTGGGTCGCAAGGATCTGCTGCTGCCGTGCAGCCGCGCGGCGCTGGCCGCGGGCGCGGACGGCCTGATGATCGAAACGCACCCCACTCCGGATCAGGCGCTCTCGGACGGGTTCCAGCAATTGGATCTGAGCGACTTCGGCGAACTGGTTCAGCAGCTGGGTTGGAGCGTGGGAGACGCGGGGACCGGCGGACGGTTTCCGGCGGAGCCGTTGGTGCGGGCGGGGCGCAAGCTCTCCTAGAACATGTCCCCGTCGCCCAGCGTGAAGTAGAAGTTCTCGGCGATGTCCTCGGCGGACACGCCCGAGGCGAACGACTTCACGCAGAAGTGGAGCCCCTCCGGTTCCTTCTCCCGCGCGAACTCCAACTCGTCCAGGATCTCGTTCCACCACCGCGGCGCCCGCGAGAACCAGCCGGACACCTCGCGGAGAGCGGGCGCTTCGGCGGCGTAGGCCCGCAGCATCGCCTGGAGCCCGGCGCGCGGCGCGCCCTCGGAGCGACTTCGGAACATGGCATCGCCAATGCGAACCACGTCGCTGTTGCGGCGGGCCAGCCACCAGCCGCAGGGGATTCCCCACTCGCTCACGACGAAGAAGTCATAGTCGAAGTCGGGGTGGTTCTCGTACCGCCAGCGCAGGTACGAACGGGTTCGCGCCACCTGCCAGCCGAGGCTCTTGCGGGCGCGACGAAACACCAGATCGGCCCACAGACCAACGCTGGTCGTGCGACGGACGGAGAACCGGCGCGGGGTGGCAGCCGTCTCCGCGTCCCGCAGCGCACCGGCCAGGACATCTTCCCGCAGGGCCCGCACCGTGATCTTGTCCGCGGCTTCGTAGCCGAGGAACAGCTGCCCGAAGCGAAGCGCGACCGTGGTATTGAATCCCCAGGCAAACGGGATGCGACCGACCCCGTGCTCCGCTTCGAACTGCTGATTGGTGCGCGCCAGGATGCTGGTCTTGCCGCGCCCAACGCCGCGATGGGAGGGGCGTGTCATGGTGTCGCCGGCGTGAAGCCCCATGAGGTTCCGACCGTCGAGCCACAGTGGAAGCGGATAGCCGGCGTAGTGTCCCACCAGCAGGGCGCCGTCCCAGGCACTGGACGCCTTGTGCGTGCCGAAGGGGCAGTCCGCGAATTTCCAGCGCCAGTGCTCCGGCGTTCGCTCGTCCTGGAAGATCTCCCGGAACGCCTCCAGGATGGCGGCTTCGTCACCGGACGCGTAGGGCCGCACGCGCACGTCGCTGGGGCGCAGATCCCACATCTCCTGGAGGGGTGCCGCGGTCCCCGAGCCTGACCGGGAACCGGGGGCGGCCGCGCTGCCCGGGGAAGGCAGCGGGGGCCGAAGCGCCGTGAGTTCATCCAAGGTGGGCAGCTTCACCGCGTCGTTTCGCTCGTGACGGCGGACGTGGAATCCGGCCGCGTGATGCGCCCGTGACAGTTCGCGAAACGGGTGGTGACCGATCTCCCGATGGGTTTCCAAGACCACCGAGACGTGGTCGATCACGATCAGCCGGG
>BQJX01000347.1 GCA_021604925.1 Gemmatimonadota bacterium | reverse complement strand
GGATCTCGCCGATGCCGCTGCGCGGGCCGGAGGCCATCCACCGGACGTCGTTGGCGATCTTCATCAGCGAGCACGCGAGGGTACGAAGAGCGCTGGAGAGATGGACCAGCGCGTCGTGGGCCGCCAGCGCCTCGAACTTGTTGGGCGCGGTCACGAACGGGCGCCCGGTGAGCTTGGCGACCTGCGAGGCCACCCTTGCCGCGAACTGCGGATGCGTGTTCAGCCCGGTCCCGACGGCGGTGCCGCCCTGCGCCAACTCGTACACGTGGTGCAGCGCGGACTCGATCCGCTTCAGGCCGTTCGTGAGCTGCTGCGCGTAGCCGGAGAACTCCTGGCCCAGCGTGAGCGGCGTGGCGTCCATGAGATGGGTCCGGCCGATCTTGGTCACCCCGGCAAAGCGGCGGCTCTGCTCGGCCAACGTGTCGCGAAGCACGGTCACCGCCGGGAGCAGACGCTCGTGCACATCCATTGCGGCGGCCACGTGCATGGCGGTGGGGAACACGTCGTTCGAGGACTGCGATCGATTCACGTCGTCGTTCGGGTGGATGGGGTCCTTGCTCCCCAGCTTTCCGCCCGCCATCTCGATGGCGCGGTTGGCGATCACCTCGTTCGCGTTCATGTTCGACTGCGTGCCGCTGCCGGTCTGCCAGACCACGAGCGGGAAGTGGTCATCCAGTCTTCCGTCGATGACCTCATCCGCCGCGGCCACCACCAGCTTGGCCTTCTCCGGCGTGAGAACGCCGAGCTCCTCATTTGCCAGGGCGCACGCCTTCTTGACGATGCCCAGCGCCCGGATCATTTCGCGGGGGAACGTCTCCCCGCCGATCTTGAAGTTCATGAGGGAGCGCCCCGTCTGGGCCCCCCAGTAGCGATCCGCGGGGACTTCCACGTTCCCCATGGTGTCGGACTCGATCCGCATGGTCATAGGACAACCTCCAGTGGCTCAAAAATACGCGATGGTCGGCTGGCGACCAGTGTCCTCCAGGCGGCAGAAGGCGTCCACAACGGTGCCGGGAACGAGTCTGGGCGTCTCGGCCCCCGGCCGGCGCCCGTCGGCGGGCCCCAGATCCGGGGTACCCCGATGCTGGTCAAATCGAACGGGCCGGTGCTAGGGTCCTTGCCATCTTGGGGAGGGCGCTGAATTCGGACCTCCGCCCCTGGTGACTTTTGGGCCCGATTCGGGTCGATGGTCAGCATCCGAGCGTCTCAATGCGATCCCGTCCGCTGGGACGGGGGGCGCCTCTACTTTCCACAGGAGGAATGGAATGTTCAAGGAGTTCAAGGAATTCGCCATGAAGGGCAACGTGGTCGACATGGCGGTCGGAATCATCATCGGTGGCGCCTTCGGGACCATCGTCAAGAGCATGGTGTCCGATGTCCTGATGCCGCCGATCGGTCTCGCGCTGGGTGGCGTGGACTTTCAGGATTTCTTCATCCTCCTGAAGGACGTGGCGGGTGGCCCCGGCGCCTACGCCAGTCTGGCGGCCGCCAAGGAAGCCGGCGCGGTCACGCTGAACTGGGGAATGTTCGTGAACAACGTGATCAGTTTCCTGATCGTGGCGTTCGCCGTGTTCATGATGATCAAGGCCATGAACTCCGCCAAGAAGCAGGAAGAAGCGGCTCCGGCGGCTCCGACCACCAAGGACTGCCCCAAGTGCTTCAGCTCGATCTCGATCAAGGCGACGCGCTGTCCGAACTGCACGTCGGACGTCTCCTAGTCCCGGCCCGGAAGTGACGGTGCGGCGCCGCGGGATGCGGCGTCGCACTCCCTGTCCCCGGTGCCTGGCGCCCTGTGGCCCGCGGCCACGCGGCGCGATCCCGCGGCCGAGGAGGTGCCCACCATGCCCCTGTCCACGCTGCTGATCGTCTTCGGGTCCTGGCTGCTCCTGGCCTTCCTGGGGCTGCGGGGCAAGTCCCGGTGACGGCGCTGGGGGACCCGGGCGGGTTGCTGTTCGGGATCGGTCTGTATCTCGTGGCGATCGTCGCCGTCGGATTCGTGACCTGGCGCCGCAATCGCACCCTGGACGACTACGTGCTCGCCGGGCGCAATCTCTCCCCGTTTTCCGCGGCCCTCTCCGAGCGCGCTTCCGGTGAGAGCGGCTGGTTCCTGGTGGGACTCCCGGGCGCGGCGTACGTGAGCGGATTTGGCGAGTTCTGGACCGTGATCGGCAGCTCGTTCGGGATCTTCTTCTCGTGGACGCTGCTGGCGCGCCTGCTGAACTCCGAGACGAGGCGGCTCGGCGCGCTCACCATTCCCGACTATCTGGAGTCGCGCTTTGACGATGGCACCCGCGTCCTGCGGGTCACGGCAATCGTCATCATCCTGTTCTTCTACACGTCGTACGTGGCCTTCCAGTTCAATGCGGCCGGCATTCTCCTGGAGACGGCGTTCGGTCTCGAGCCCGCGCTGGGGATGCTCATCGCCGCGGCGGTGGTGGTGCTCTACACGTTCATGGGCGGCTTTCTCGCGGTGGTTTGGACGGACGTGGTCCAGGGGCTGCTCATGGCGGTGGTCGTGGTGGCGTTGCCGCTGCTGGGGCTGCTGCGATTGCAGGAGATGGGCGGGTTGGTGGCCGTGCTCGAATCCGCGGATCCGCAACTGCTCACCATGTCGGGCGGGAATGCGGGCTGGGGTTTCGTGAACGGCGTGATGTTTGGCGGGCTGATGTGGGGGCTGGGGTACCTGGGGCAACCGCACCTGCTCACGCGATTCATGGCCATGCGCCGGCCGGAAGACGCCACGCTCGGGCGCAAGGTCGCGGTGAGCTGGGTGCTGCTGGCGTACTGGGGCGCCGCGTTCACGGGAATCGTGGCCATCGGGCTGCTGCCGGGGCTGGAGGCGGCCGACCGCGAGCGCGTGATGCCGCTCATGGCCACCTTGCTGCTGCCGGCGTGGCTCGCGGGCCTCGCCATCGCGGGCGGCATCGCGGCCATGATGTCCACGGCGGACTCGCAGCTCCTGGTGGCCACGTCCGCCGTGATCGAGGACATCTACGTGCGTCTGTTCCGGCCCCAGGTGAGCGCCGCGCGTCTCGTGCTGCTGTCGCGCCTGGCTACCATCGGCATCGCGGCCGTGGCGCTGGTGCTCGCGTACCGGAACCAGGACTTCGTGTTCGATTCCGTGGAGTACGCCTGGACGGGGCTCGCGTCTTCGTTCGCTCCGGTGCTGCTGCTGGGACTGCGCTGGCAGCGGATGAGCCGCGTCGGGGCGATGGCGGGAATGGTGGGGGGGATGGTCTCCACCGTGATCTGGAAGAACGTGGACGGCCTGGGCGCCCTGCTCGACATCAAGCTGGCCACCTTCCTCATCGCGCTGTTGCTGGCCGTGCTGGGATCGCTCCTGGCACCGCCGCGCGCGGAGGGGCTCACGGCGACATCGGGCCTCCGCGCGGCGCGCGACGGCCGGCAAGGGTAGCCCCCGGCCGCCGCGCCTCCCTCATCGCAGGATCGTCAGGCGACGCGTTTCGACGCCGGCCGGGGTTTCCAGCGTGTAGAAGTAGACCCCGGCCGGGTAGGTTCCGGCGTCCCACGTGACCGTGTGCTCCCCGACGCCCCGGACCTCCTGCAGGACCGTTTCCACCCGGCGGCCGCGGACGTCGTGGATGTCGAGGCGAACCGACCCGGGCTGGTTCAGACCGAATCGGATCGACGTGGTGCCCGGAAACGGATTCGGCGCATTCTGCGAAAGCCAGTCGCCGTTTCGAAGCGGCTCGGGAGACGGAGCGCTCACCGGATGCTCAAGACCGAAGACGACGCCGTTCGGCGTGTTGAGATTGGAGCCCGACGCGAACACCTGGTCGAACGTGCCGTCCGGCTCGTAGCGACGGACCGTATCGCCCAGCCAATCGCACACGTACAGCATGCCGTCGGGGCCGTAGACCCAGCCCTCGGTTCTCGTCTGGACGTTCACGAACGTCCCGAGGGAGAGTCCGGACGGGAAGGCGAATCGATCGATCGTTCCCTTCGTCCAGTCCTGGACGAGCAGGTCGCCGTTCGTGTCGAACCAGAGATTGACGGGCCCGCGCATGACCCCGGCCTGCCCGAACAGCCCCAGGAAGTTTCCGGCCGGGCCGAATTTCTGGACGCCCCCGTCGTTGCCGTCCGTGCCCCAGAACGCCACGTACAGATTCCCCGCGGGATCCCAGGCGTGCCCCATGCCGCCCACCACGCCGGTGGACGT
>BQJX01000346.1 GCA_021604925.1 Gemmatimonadota bacterium | reverse complement strand
CGGAGCTGCCGGAGCCGCGGGCGCTGCTGCGGCGGGGGCCGCCGGTGCGGCCGGTGCCTCGGCCGGTGTGGCGGCAGCCGGAGCCGGAGCCTCACCGGCACCGGAGATGCGCGCCACGATCGAGTTGACCTCCACCGTGTTGCCCTCTTCCACCACGATCTCGGACAGGACACCGTCCGCCGGCGCCGGGATCTCGGCGTCCACCTTGTCGGTCGAGATCTCGAACAGCGGTTCGTCCTTCTCCACGGCGTCGCCCGGCTTCTTCAGCCACTTGACGATCGTGCCTTCGGCAATGCTCTCGCCCATCTGGGGCATGATGACATCCATCGGGTCTCCCTCCCTAGTAGCTCGCCAGTTGCCGGGCGGCCGCGATCAGGTCTTCTGTCCCCGGAAGGAACGCTGCTTCCAGGGGAGGAGCATACGGTACCGGCGAGTCCGGTGCCGTGACGCGGGTCAGCGGTCCGTCCAGCCATTCGAAGCACTCTTCGGCAAGAATCGCCGCGAGTTCCGCCCCGATGCCGCCGGTTCGCTGGGCTTCGTGGTACAGAATGATCTTGTTCGTCTTGCGAGCCGTGGCCGCCAGTGCGTCCCGGTCGATGGGCAGCAGCGTGCGAAGATCCACCACCTCGATCGACACGCCCTCGCGATCCAGCGTTTCCGCGGCTTCGAGCGCATGATGGACGCAGGCCCCGAACGTGACGACCGACAGGTCCGTTCCCTCGCGGGCAACGCGCGCCTTCCCGATCGGTACGATGTAGTCATCGCTCGGGAGCTCTTCCTTGATCCGGCGGTAGAGGAACTTGTGCTCGAAGAAGAGCACCGGATCCTCGTCCCGGATGGCCGCCTTGATCAGCCCCTTGGCGTCGTACGCCGTGGCCGGCTCCACGATCTTGAGGCCGGGAACGTTCAGGAACATCCCCTCCACGTTCTGCGAGTGGAACGGGCCCCCGGAAACGCCGCCGCCACAGGGCCCGCGCACCACGATGGGCACGCCCGCGTTCCACCGGTAGCGCGCCTTGGCCGCGAGATTCACGATCTGGTTGAAGCCGCACGAGATGAAGTCGATGAACTGCATCTCGGCCACGGGACGCATTCCGTTCATGGCCGCACCCACGGCCACGCCCACGATTCCCGACTCCGCGATGGGCGTATCCACCACGCGCTCCGGTCCGAACTCCTCCAGGAATCCGGCCGTGGCGCGAAAGGCGCCGCCGTACGTCCCCACGTCCTCGCCGATGATGAAGACCGACGGGTCGCGCTGCAGTTCCTCGCGCATTCCCTCGCGGATTGCGTCGATGTACGTTGTGAGTGCCATCAGCGACCGCCGTCCGAGGTGCTGCCCGCCGCCCGCGTGGCTCCGCTGGGTCCCCAGGCGGGGCCCGGCAACGGACCGGGGCCGCCGTCGTCCGCGTACACGCGACCGAACGCGAAGTTGGGCTCGGGTGCCGGGGAGTTCACGGCGAAGTCGGCGTCCGCGTCGATCTCTGCCTTCAACGTGGCCACTCGCTGCGTGCGTTCCTTCTCGGTGAGGATGCCCTCGCCCTCGAGCACCCGGTCGTAGCGCAGGATGGGGTCCTTTTGCCGCCACTCCTCAAAGAGCTCGGGCGGCACGTACTTGGCGTCATCGTGCTCGGCGTGTCCCTTCATGCGGAAGGTCTTCATCTCCAGGAACACCGGGCCGCGGCCGTCCCGCGCGCGATCCACCGCGCGCTTGGCCGCGTCGTACACGGCGAGCACATCGTTGCCGTCGACCACCTCGGAGGGGATGCCGTATCCGTCGGCCTTCAGCACCAGATCGTCCACGCGCGTCTGCATGCGCAGCGGAGTGGAGTACGCGTAGCCGTTGTTCTCCACGATGAGTACGAGCGGCACGTTCAGGACGGCGGCGATGTTCACGCCCTCGTGGAAGTCCCCGGTCGACGTTCCGCCGTCCCCGATGTACGTCATGGCCACGGCGTCCTCGCCCTTGTACTTGGACGCGAGCGCGATGCCCGTCATCACCGGAATGATGGCGCCGAGATGCGAGATGGGCGCCACGATGCGCCGGTCCAGATCGCCGAAGTGCGTGTTGCCGTCGCGACCGCCGGTGGGGCTGGTGGCGCGGGCGCAGTACTGGGTGAACGCCTCGCGCGGACGGACGCCGCGGACCAGCATGACGCCCAGGTTGCGGATCAGCGGGCCGACCCAGTCCTGGGGCTGCAGTGCGTACGCCGTTCCGACCGAGATGCCCTCCTGTCCGAGCGAGGAGAACAGCCCGCCGACCACGTTGCCGGTGCGGTACAGCAGCCCCAGCCGTTCTTCCACCATGCGATTGCGCTGGAGGTGCTGCCAGATCTCGAGCTTCTGCTCCGGCGTGAGTCGGGCCGACTCGGCGCCGATCTCGCCGCCCACGCACCGGCTGGTGACCAGGCTGCCGCTGGCGAAGGCGCGCTTGCTGGGGCGATCGTCGGACGTCACGGATGATTCCACGTCTTCTCCTGTCGGTCGAACATGCGTGGCGGCCGGATCGAGACCGACCGCCCGGATACCCTAGATGTGGACGGGGCTGCCATGGACGCCGTGGGCGGCTTCCATGACGGCTTCGGAGATCGTGGGATGCGCGTGCATGAGACGGGACACTTCTTCCGTGGTGCACTCCGTCTGCAGCATGAGCCCCGCCTCCGCGATCAACTCGGTCGCCTTCGGGCCGATGATGTGAACGCCGAGCACCTGGTCGTACTGCTTCTCGCTCACGATCTTCACGAACCCCTCGGTGGCCTCCAGGATCCGCGCCTTGCCGCTGGCCGAGAACGGGAACTTGCCCACCGCCACGTCGTAGCCGGCTTCTTTCGCGGCCGCTTCGCTCAGTCCCACCGAGGCCACTTCCGGTTCCGAGTAGGTGCAGCTGGGCGTGGTCAGGTAGTTGATGGGGCGGGTGGGCGCGGCGGCCATGTGCTCGGTGGCCACCATCGCCTCGGCGGAGGCCACGTGCGCGAGTTGCGGCGTGGGTATGATGTCGCCGATCGCGTAGATGCCGGGAACGTTCGTCTCGTAGTAGTCGTTCACCGGAACGAAGCCGCGCTCGTCCACGTTCACGCCGGCTTCCTTGGCGCCGAGACCGTCCACGTAGGGTGCGCGTCCCACCGCCACGAGCAGCATGGCCGCTTCCAGCGTGGACTCCTCGCCGCTCTTGGCCTGCAGGGTGCAGCGCACCCCCTTCTCCGTGGTCTCCACCTTGCTCATCCGCGTGTCCACGAGACAGTCCACGCCGCGCTTCTTGAAGATCTTTTCGAACTCCTTGGAGATCTCCTCGTCCTCGATGGGCAGCATGCGCGGCAGCAGCTCCACCACCGTGCACTGGCTCCCGAGGCGAGAGTAGACCGACGCGAACTCCACGCCCACGGCGCCCGCGCCCAGCACAATGAGGCTCTCCGGAACTTCGGTCAGCTCCAGGATCTCGTCGGAGGTGACCACGCGCTTGCCGTCCACCGCCACGCCGGGAATGACGCGGGGGACCGAGCCCGTGGCCAGCAGGATGAAGCGCGCCTCGATGCTGGTGGTGGTGCCGTCGGCGGCCGTGACCGTCACGCGGCCCGGACCGTCCACGCGACCGAGTCCCTTGACCACCTCGACCTTGTTCTTCTTCATCAGGTAGTTCACGCCGGCCGCGGACTTGTCCACGATGAGCTGCTTGCGCTTCATGACCCCGGGGAAGTCCACGGTCACGCCGTCGACCTGGATGCCGTGCTTGCCGGCGTGCCGGATCTCCTCCAGCAGGTCCGCGGAGTGGAGCATGGCCTTGGTGGGGATGCATCCCCGGAGGAGGCAGGTGCCGCCCAGCTTCCCGTCCTTCTCGACGATCGCGACCGAAAGGCCCAGTTGAGATGCGCGGACCGCTCCGACGTAGCCGCCGGGTCCGCTGCCGATGACGACCAGATCCTTCTTTAGGACGCTCAAGAACGCTCTCCTTCCCCGATCCACTGCAAGGCGGGGCTCTTCCGGACCCGCGCGAAGGGGGAGTCTACTGGACGGCAGGAAGACGGGGAAGGGGAACGGCCCGAGGAAGCCGAGCGAACGTTCGTTCGGTGGGCTGGAAGGGCGATTGGCGAGCTGAGAGCCCTGTTCTTGGGCCGAGGAGGGGGCCGCCGGTGGACGGATGGCGAGCCTGGGAGGATGATCCCGTACGAACGGACGCGTGCCGGAGGCGGGCCGAGGG
>BQJX01000345.1 GCA_021604925.1 Gemmatimonadota bacterium | reverse complement strand
CGTCAGCTGGCCTTCAAGGCCGGCCGCCTCCTGTTGCCGTACGGATGGCGACTCTGGGATGACGACGCCTACATTCGTCGCCTCACGGGCTTCAACTATCAGGCGCAGGACCTGGGGGTCGAAGTAGCGTGGCGCCCGGGGCGCTGGTCCACCGCGCTGGCCATCACGAACGGTACGCAGGGCGGCACCGAGAACAACCGCGAGAAGAAGATCTCCGTGGTGGCGTCGCGCATCTATCCCGGATTCCGCGTGGGTGCCAGTTTCTCGCACAACCAGGGGCCGGAGGTCCGGAGGGTCATGGCCGGCGTGTTTGCGGGCGTGTTCTACGGACCACTGACTCTCCTGGGAGAAGTGGACGTGATCGATGACCACCAGGACGCTTCGGACGAGGAGGATGCCCCGCTGCCCGCCGGGTTCTACGGCCGTCAGCGAATGGCCTACGTGGAGGGCAACGTGCTGATCACGCGGGGAGTGACCGCCAAGTTCGCGTGGGAGTACTGGGATGAGTTCGAAGACGTGGACGAGGACGGACGCGAGACCTATCGCATCGGGTTGGAGCCGTTCGTCACGCAGTTCCTGCAGCTCCGCACGTTCTATCGACATCGCAAGGCCCCGCCGCAGCTCCGCGAAGAGAACCAGGATTGGCTCACGGTTGAACTCCACGCGTTCTTCTAGGGGACGCGCCATCGCGGCGTTCGCGGCCCGCTCGGTGCGGGGCGCGGCGAGTGCGGTGCTGGCTCTCTCGGCGCTCGCGTTGCTTTCGGCCTGCTCCGAGCGGACGCCTCCCTCGAACGTGGTCCTCGTCACCCTGGACACGACCCGCGCGGACCACCTGGGCGTCTACGGTCGTCCCGATGTTCGCACGCCCTACCTGGATCGACTGGCGCGGGGCGGCGCGATCCTCGAGTATGCGATCGGCGACGTCCCGGTCACGCTGCCAAGTCACACCACCATCCACACCGGCGTTCCGGCGCTGGGGCACGGCGTTCGCTACAACGGCGACTTCCGCGTGGGTCCTGCCGCCGAAACGCTGGCGGAGCACTTCTCCGCGGCGGGTTACGCCACCGGCGCGTTCGTGTCGGCGCGCGTGCTGGCGTCCGAGTTCGGGCTGGGCCAGGGCTTTGACCATTTCGATGACGACCTCACGCCCGGCTACACCAAGTACGACGAGTCGCGCTTTTCGCATCTGACGCACTGGCTTCCCACCGAGGATCGTCGCGCCCAGGAGCTCACGGAGCTGGCGATCGGCTGGATGGGGACCGCACCCACGCCCTTCTTCCTGTGGGCGCACTACTACGATCCGCACGCGCCGTTCGATCCGCCGCCTCCCTGGGGAAGTGCGCACGCGGAGGACTACGCCTCCGAGATCCAGTACACGGATCACTCCGTCGGGAGGCTGCTGCGCGGCGTGCGCGCGCTGGACGCGGAGGCCATCGTGCTGGTGACGGCCGATCACGGGGAAGGGCTCGACCAGCATCGCGAGGATCGGCACGGGATCTTCATCTACGACAACGTGGTTCACGTTCCGCTGATCGTGAATGCACCCGGCCGGGTGCGAGCCGGGCTGGTGCGCGGGGAAATGGTCCGCACCATCGACATCTCGCCCACGATTCTGGAGCTGACCGGAAGTTCGCGCCGGTTCGGAATCGGGGGCAGCCTCATCCCGCTGCTGGCGGGAACCGGGGCGGCACCCGACTCGGTGGCCTACTGCGAGTCGATGAAGTCGCGGCTGTTCTATCGCGGCTCCGGTCTCATGGCGTTGCGAACGCGCACCGACAAGTTCATCTGGGCGCCGCGCCCCGAACTGTACGACCTGACGGTCGATCCCGGGGAGACCACGAACCTTGCCTTGGCGGAGCCGGCGCGGGCCGAGCAGATGAGACGCGCGTTGGAGGCGATGGTGCAGCGGATCGTGGATCAGGATCTGCACGTGGTGGAGAAGGCGGAGCTGGATGCCGAGACGGCCGAGAGCCTGCGGAGTCTCGGCTACGTCACCGGTTCGACCGCCGGCGTCGTTGCCGGATCGATGGAAGACGAGATGGCGTTGCCCGGATCGGACCCCAAGGATCTCGTGGACGTGGTCCTTTGCGGGCGCGACGTGTCGAACGGCTTCTACGAGCGCGCCCTCCGGAAGGCGCGCCGGTTCCAGGAGACCGTGGCGCATCCGGACGTGCAGCCCGAGCTGGCGCCGCTCTGGGCCCTTCTCATGCAGAACGCCGGGATTGCCGAAGCGGGGCTCGGGCGTTTCGGCGATGCCGCGCGAAGCTACCGGGAGTCGCTGCGGTTCGGGAGCACGAATGCCGCGTGCCGGTGGGGGCTCGTGTTCGCGCTGAATCTGGACGGCCGCCCGGCCGAGGCGGAGCGGGAGGCCGATCGGATTCTCGTGGACGCGCCGGGGGCCTGGCGCGTGCAACTGCATCGTGGCCTGTCGCTGGCGTTGATGGAGCGCCGGGAGGAGGCGCGTCAGGCGCTGCGATCGCTCACGGAAAGCCCGGCGGACTCCGAGGTCCAACAGATTGCCCATCTTTACCTGGAGAAGATCGGCACTTCGGAGGAAGCCCGCTACCTGGACCTCTATCGAACCTCCCACGGGGGCTCGTCCCGGTAGTCCGGGACCGTTCTGGAGGTGGTTCCGGAATGGCGCTAGTATCGCGAGCAACGGACTACTCATCCGAGGTGATCGCGTGTGCAACTCCCGGCGATTCGACTCCATCCTGGTGGCGTGGCTTCTCGCCGTGCTTCTGGCCGCGCCGTTCCCCGCGGCCCACGCCCAGGAATCCTGGCAGCCCTACCGCACCGAGCCCCCTTCCATGGAGGAGTGGGACCGCCTGAGCGACTGGCAGCAGTTGTTCTGGTGGCGTCCCATTCGCGGTCACCGGGAGATCGCGCTGCCGTTTCTGGAAGAGGTGATCGCGCGTTCGCCGAACGACTTCGTCGCCCACCTGCTGGCCGGGCAGGCGCTCGCCTCGCTGAACGAGGCGTCCGCCCAAGAATCCACGTCGGTGGCCGCGGTCATCGCGGAAGCAATTCAGCGGGCAAACGATGATCCCACGCCCGAGCACTGGGCCCGGGTCGCCGGGATTCGGGTCCCCCAGCGGGACGAGGAGGCGTGGCAGTTCGCCATCGGACGAGCCATCCAGGTCGCCGAAGCCGCCGGGCGCCTGGACGATGCGTTCTTTGGGGCCGTCGTTCAGTTCTACTGGCGCATCGGCCCGCGGGACCGCGAACTCGACGACGCGAACCTGCGGGAAGTTCGCAGACTCGCGGAGCGCACCGGAAGTCCCGTTCACTGGGCGGAGTATCAGCTGCACCTGGGAGCGGCGATGTTCTCGCGCAACTTCCAGGACTCGCTGGCGCCGCGCCAGGAAGCGCTGGCGCTGCTGGAGCAGCACGCGCCCGGGACCCAGTTGCACGCGCGGGCGCTCATCGACCTGGCCGATACCCACCGCCGCCTGAGCCAGGCGGACGAAGCCATTCCCAAGTTCGAAGCCGGCATCCGGATGGCCGCCGCCGTGGACGATCCGCGGCTCGAGGCGGCCGGGCACCAAGGGCTCGGCCAGCTCATCCGCCGCGAGGGGGACGCGGTGGGCGCGCTGGAACACTACGAGCAGGCGCGGGAACTCCTGGCGCTGATTCGCGATGACCGACGAGTGGCAATGCTGGGAGCGAACCTTCGCCCGCTGATGCACCAGCTCGGTCGGTACGGCGAAGCACGTCAGTGCGCCATCGATGGGCTGGAGCTCTGTCGGCGCGAGGGACTCGGCGCCGAGTTGCCGTTCGCCCTGGACGGCATGGGAAGCGAAGAAGCGCTGCTGGGTCGCCTGGATGCCGCGCGTCAACTGTTCGAGGAAGCGATCTCCAGCGCCAAGGCGGGAGGACACCGGGTCCCGGTCTCGGCGTACGTGCACCTGGCCACGTTGTTGAACGAGATCGAAGACTACGAGGGATCGGTGTCCGTGATCGAAGAGGGACTGGAACTGGCGCGGAGCAAGGGCAACAGCTGGGGCGAGTTCTTCCTGGAGCACGTGCTGACCACGGCGTTGTCGAGTCAGGGGCGCCACGAGGAGGCGCTGGCGAACACCGATTCGCTTCTGGATCCGGAGCGACCCATCGACGGGCGTTCGCGCGTGAGCGCGGCCCGTTCGCGCGCCGGCAACCTGGCGGCACTGGGTCGCTACGAGGAGGCGCTCGCGCTGTGCGA
>BQJX01000344.1 GCA_021604925.1 Gemmatimonadota bacterium | reverse complement strand
CGTCGGTCGACGCGATCCAGCAAAGGCTTCTGCGGCATTAGGTTGCGACCCTCTCCACGCCTGCCTTACAAGCAGGGGGTCACTGGTTCAAGTCCAGTATCGCCCACCAGCATTTACGCCCCACTCCTTGACTTACGCCTCCACAATACGCATCAATGTTCCGCAGTGTTCCGCAAGAGTACATGTCACATGCTTGTCACACTGCTGTCGGAGGCGTCCACACATGAAGAGCTTCGGCCGACCTCGCAAGAGATCCATCCGGGGGAAGCCGTCGCGCTACTACTACGTCCCGGTCTACGATCGAACGACCCGGAAGTCGTCGTGGAAGTCGACCGGGTGCACGTCGGTCCAGGCCGCACGAGAGTGGGTTCGATCGAAGGAGGTCGAGCAGGCGCTGGGCGGCAGGCCCTCCGACCGGCCGGTTGCCGTGGTCGACGCGATCACGGCATGGATCGAGAGCAAACAGGGCGCAGTCTCGCCGAAGCGGCTCGAAGACCTTGAGCGAGCGCGGCGCCTCTGGTCGCCTCGGTTCGGCGGCAGCGACCTCGGCGAAGTGCGACCCGACCACCTGCGCTCATACCTGAAGGACCGATCTTCCGGGCGCGTCACCGGCAGGCCCATCTCGCCGAACAGCGTGAACTCCGAGCTGCGGGACCTGCGCGCGTTCTTCAACTTCTGCGTCCAGGAGGGCTGGGTCTCGGACTCGCCGGCGGTCGCGGTGAAGCCGTTCTCCGCGGTGGTCCGTCGCACGGTTCGATACCTCAGCCGGGAGCAGGAGGCGGACCTCCTTGCCGCGTGCCGCGGCCAGTACACGGTCAGGGCCAGCCGAGGCGAGAGGGGCTGGGAGCAGTCGTACGCACCGCCGGAGCACCTCCACTTGATGGTTCTGATCGCTCTCCGGTGCGGGTTCCGGAAGCGGACGATCCTCTTGCTGAGATGGTCGCACATCGACTTCAAGGGGAAGCTCTGGCGAATCCCGGCTGAGATCATGAAGACCCGGTCGGACTACCAGCAGCCGATACCCGCCAGCGTTACCGAAGCGTTGCTCGAGCGGCGGCCCACCGCCGGCATTAAGGGGCGTGTCTTCGAGGGTGTGTCCGAGGATTCCAGCGTGCGACGCGCATTCGCGTCGGCGGCGAAGCGGGCGGGCCTCGAGGGAATGACGTTCCACGACTGCCGGCGAGCGTACCTCAACCGACTGCGGGAGCTCGGCGTCAGCATCGAGACGGCGATGGCCCTCACTGGGCACAAGAGCCTGCAGACTGTGTTGAAGCACTACCGCGAGGTGCCAATCCAAGACGCCAAGGACGCGACCGACCTGCTGGGTTAGGCGCTCTCGTTGGGCTTGCTGCCTTGCCTCTCCTGGAAGTTGTCGTAGGTGCAGGCGTTGCTACAGTACTTGCGGTCTTTCCGTGTCCGAACAAACGGCAGGCCGCACTGAGCGCAGCGGATCATCCAGAGACCCTTGCCGCTCAGGAAGTCGCTCAGGTAGGAGACGAAGTAGAAGCAGGCCACCAGGTTCAGCCACTCTGCTGACCCAATCTCGAGCTGCTCGCCTTCGAGGTCGAAGCTCCACACTTGCCCCGCGTCGATCGATCCGTCGAACCGCCTACCAAGGCGAAACGTCGTAGACGGGCAGTTGTCGTTCAGCCACTTGATGTCTTCGGCTCGCAGGCGCACCGATACGGTGGCCCGTTCCGGCGAGCCCTCGTCGAGATTCGACAGGGCATCGACCCACCGCCCCATGATCGACAAGAGCTCCGAGCCTGGCTCCGCCGCCATCAGATTGCGGGATGACTCGGTGAGCTCGATCCAAGACTTCGGCACGCTAACTCTCCCCAGGGTGGTGCCCATCCACGCGCGGGCACGCCTCAGCAGAGTAGCACAATCCTCACTATTGCGGCGACTTGCGGACAATAGTGAACCGAAAATGATTTAACCATTGTCAAAGGGAGAAATCATGTCATAATGCGCCTCGGATCGACAACCAAAGCAGATTCGAGGGCGCAAGTGGAGCAGAGCAACGAGTTAGGTGAGTTCCTGACAGTTGACGAGGTCGCGAAACGGCTGAAGACGAGCACCAAGTGGGTCCGCGGGGAGATCAAGGCCACCCGGCTACGGGCTGCGAAACTCGGGGGCATATACCGGGTAACCCCTGATGACCTCGCCGACTTCTACGAGTCGAACATCGTCGAAGGCCCCATGAAGTCTCGACAGCGCAAGGGCGAGGGGGCCGCCAGTGCGTAACCCCGAAAGCAAGGCGCCACGAGGCGCCCGCGCGGACGTTCGCTCCTTTGGCGGGGAGGCGTCGTCCGCGGTTGAAAACCCAACGTGCCACACGCACGCACCCGCGGGAAACGGCGCGCCCCCCTGCGCCACGAGCCCCCGTGGGTCCTCACTAACGGCGTCCCCCGGGCACACTCCCGGGGGGCGCTCCCTCCTCGAGATGGCGGCGGGGGAGGTGCACTGATGGGCGAAGACCCGAAGCCCAACCCGCTCCCGTGCGACGACCCCGACGGCTGGCGCGTGCAGTGCGAACTCTGCGGTGCTCTGACGACTGACACGCTGTCGTTTCGCTGCTCCTCGTGCCGAATGCGAGGCCGCGATGTCTACGAGTGAGCAGCTGTACACAACCGTGGTGACACTGCACGACGGATCGACGTTCTCCCTCGAGGCTCGCTCCCGAGTTTCTCTTCTCGATTGCGGAACGCTCTGGTTGTGCGACGCGGGCAAGCACTGCGCGGCCTGGGCACCCGGCGTGTGGGCCTGGTTCACCTGCGAAGCGACCGAGGAGGCCCCGAATGCCGATCAGTGAGAAGCAGCGCGAGCAGCGCCGCACCCACGTCGGCTCGTCCGACGCTGCGACCATCCTCGGGTTCTGCCCGACCGACGACAGCGGCGAGCCGTACAGCACCCGCTACGACGTCTGGGCGCAGAAGCACTACGCGACCGCACCCGACAAGACCTCCGCACCGGCCGAGCTCGGGAACATCCTCGAGGACGCGATCCTCGAACAGTGCGCGCGGCGAGTCTGGGGATACCACACGCCGAAAGAGCAGAAGGCCGGTGTCTCGCACGGCGCGCGACGATTCGCCTACCGGCGCAACCAGCGCCGCGTTGAGGGGCGGGTCGCAGCCAACGTTGACGCCGCGTTCCGCGACCTGATCGACGGCCGCAAGTGCTGCATGGAAGCAAAGTCGACTGGCAGGTGGCAGGAGTGGGGCGACGAGGACTGGAGCGACACGACCGGTCGATCCGTCCCGCCGCACGTCCTGATCCAGGCGCAAGCCCACTGCTATGCCGGAGGCTTCGACCGCTGCTACGTCGCGGTCTTACTGCCTGGCTACAAGTCGCTCGAGCACCGGGTCTACCCGGTTGACCGCGACGACGAGCTGATCGCGCTCATGGTCCAGGAGATCGATCGGTTCTGGACCGAGCACGTCGAGCCCGGCGTACCGCCGGAAGACATCTCCCACACCGCAGTTCCGATCCTCCAGCGCGTGTTGCGCGTGCCAGAGAAGGTCGTGCCGATCGAGGCTGGCGTCGTCGAGGCGTGGGAGTCGGCGAAGGTCGCGGAGAAGGCCGCGATTCTCGCCGCGAAGGAAGCGCGGGCGATCGTGCTCGACCAGGTCGGCAACGCCGAGGCGGGCGACTACGGCGACCCCGACCAGTGGCTCACGTACTTCCAGAACAAGCGTGGGGTCCGGACGCTCCGGACCCAGAAAAAGAAGTGAGCCCGCAAGGGGTGTGACCCTGCGGGCTCGTGTGTCGGTCTCTGGGGAGAGACAACAACCGAGAGAGAGGATAGCGATGAACGATCAGGCAAAGCAAGCGAACGAGGCACCGGCGGAGAACCGTCCGAATACGGACGGCCACCAGCCCCAATCCAAATTCGAAGTCTGGTGGAAGCCCTACGACGAGCCTATCCGCCAAGCGCTCCCCCGCGGTAAGTCGCTCGAGGCGTTCAAGGCGAGCGTTCGACTGGCGGCCATGGAGAACCCGGACCTGCAGCAGTGCACTCCGGCTTCGATGCTCACCGCACTCCTGCAGATCGCGAGGCTCGGCCTGGCGCCGGACCGTCGCAACGCATACCTGATCCCGTACAAGCAGACCGCGCAGGCAGAGATCGACTACAAGGGCCTGATCGCGATCCTGATCGAGTCGAAGGTCGCGTCGAAGATCCTGTCGGACGTGGTCTACG
>BQJX01000343.1 GCA_021604925.1 Gemmatimonadota bacterium | reverse complement strand
GTCCAGGAAGGCGGCCTGGATCCCGGGGAGGATCGCCGTGACCTTCCCCTTGTACACATCTCCCACGATGCGGCGCGCTTCCGGCCGCTCGATCATGTACTCCACGAGCTGACCGTCTTCCAGAATGGCCACGCGGGTCTGCCACGGCTCGGCGTTCACCACGATCTCGCGGTACATGCGGCCATTGTTCTCGCCCTGGCCGCCGCGCGAACGACGCGTTCTCTCGCCGCCGCTGGAGGAGCGGCCGCCGCGACGTCGCGAACCACCGCGCGAACGCCCGCCACCGCCTCGTCTTCTGGGTTCTCTCCCCTGAGTCTTCTTCTCCCGACTCTTGGTCTCAGTTCGGCTCACAGCCCCCCCTCAGGAGCGGTACAAGCCCTCCGACCGGATGAAACCCTCCACCGAGTCCGTCACCAGATACCGGATCGGACCGCCCTCACGGACGAGCCCCCGGATCTGGGACGACGATATATCAAACTGCGGGGTGGAGAGAACGGTAGTTCGGCCCCCCAGCGAAGGAGGCAAGTCCATTGCATCCACGCCGGGTCGGGCCATGACCACCACGGTCGAATCCTCGAGCAGGACCTGATGGTCCTTCCAACTCTCGAGGTCACGGGCGGAGTCCGCTCCCATCAATAGGTAGTGCTCCGTGTCCGGCTTCTGATCACGCAGGGCACGGAGCGTATCCACGGTGTAAGAAGGACCCTCCCGGCGCAGCTCGATGTCGGAAACCGCGAAGTGCGGATTCCCCTCGGTGCCCAGGCGGGTCATGCGAATGCGACGTTCTGCGTCCGTGGGAGTCGATCCCTTGTGCGGGGGAATCCGGGCGGGGACGAACAGCACCTGATCCAGGCGCAACAGATAGCGCGCCAGTTCGGCCAGAATGAGATGACCGAGATGGATGGGATCGAACGTCCCGCCGAAGATGCCAAGGCGAAGGCTCATGAATCCCCTTCTCCCTGTTCCACGCGGGCCACGTCGATGGAGTCCAGCAGATCCCGAGCGAGGTCGGATTCCGCGCTTTGCGGCCAGTCCCGAACGAGACGACCGTACCACCGACGTGCTTCCTCCCACCGTTCGCGAGAACGGTAGAGCTCACCGAGTCGGAAGCAGGCTTGAGGCGCCCATTCCGTCTCGGCGTATTGGTTGACCACGTACTCGTACTGAATCTTCGCCGACCGACGACGCTTCTGCTTCTCGTAGAATCGGGCGGCTTCAAACTCCCGATGGGCGAGACGCTCGCGACACTCCGCGACCGCCGCCTCCACATCGGGCAGGAAACGACTTTCAGGATAGTCAGCCACGAAATCCTGGAACAGCAGCAGGGCCTGTTCCGTCTCGGATTGGTCGCGGTCGTGCGGATAAATCGAGGAGAACGAACAGAGCGCGATCTTGTAGCGCGCTTCTTCCACGAGCGCAGAGCCGGGGTAGTCTTCGACGACTCCCTCGTACTGGCCGCGGGCGGCGATATACTCTTCCATGCCGAAGCGCGCGTCGCCCAGTCGCATCTTGACCAGCGGCATGCGCGAGTTTCCGGGGAACGAACGGGCGAAGTACTCCAGCTCTTCGACCGCCTGGAAATAGTCCCCGTCCGCCAGCCTCTGCTCGGCGTGGGTCAGTACCTGATCGGGCGCGGCATCAACCGGAAGGTCGTTGCCCGCGCACCCAGTGATGGCCGCGGCGATCGGCAGCAGTGCCACCGTCCCGCGAAATCGATTCCACAGCATCTGGCCAGTCCGTCTAGTTGCTGACATCTCGGTTCGCGAAGAAGATCACGGCCAGCCCGGTGACGATTCCACCCACGATGGCAGGCTCCACCAGGGGATGCATCTTGCGCTCCCCCTTGGCGGTGCCGCCTGCGCGCGGGTACCCCTGGGACTTGGGAACCTGATGCGCGGCAACCCGTTCGGTCCGCTGCGCATCGCCGGAGAACGACCAGATCGGTTCGTCCGTGCCGGCCGGCATCAGTCGAAGATCGAGGCCCACCACCGCTTCTCGTTCGATGCTCCGCGGTCCGATCCATCGCTCGCGGGACTCCCGCAGGATGGCGTAACGCGATTCGCGAACATCGAACTCCAGAACGGTGCGGTCGGTCTCGGTACCCAACGTGCCAGCATCCTCCATTGCCTGTCGGATGGCAGCATCGTCTTCCGGATTACCCGTAACGGGCACGTCCGGAGGGGGCTCTCCTGCTTCCGCCGTCAGTCCCATTTCCCGGAGGCGCCCCGCGACCGTTTCCGCAATCAGCGAAGCGGCCGCATGGGTGCCGGAAGCGCGAACCACGACATCGGTCACGTCATTCCGAGGAAAATCCACCATGGCTTGGTCCATAACGTTGTTCACTACGTCTGCATAGTAATCGCGAGGACTGCGGGCGAGCTCTTCGCCCGGTTCGTCCAGCGACCGGTCGAGGGTCCATTGGACCCCCAGCCGGTGACTGGCGTCGAACGCCCCATCGCGGAAGGCGTAGTCCAGCTCCAGCCCGCGACGTGCCTTCAGACCGATTCCGGCCGACCACGGTTCCACCGCGCCGTCCGGCTCATCGCCTACGCGGCTCCCGGCCCGCAGCGCGATTCTGTCCCGGAACAGGTACTCGGCACCAATGGCGGTTCGCCAGCCGGGGCCGTTCTCCCAGAAACCCTCCAGGCCGAACCGAAGTTCCCCGAGGGTTCCGGCCACTCCCAGGGCCGATTGCGTGGGAAGTTGATCTTCCAGGCCGTTGCCGTACCCGAACGCCGGGCCCGCATTCCTTACCGCCGCCGCCACATTCCACCCTTCCACGTATCGGTAATTCAGACCGGCGTCGCCAGCCCAGCCGGAGGCATCCTGATCCGCCAGGGAGCTGCGAATCAAGCGGAGCGAGGCTCCGGCATCGAGGCGCTCCACGACAGGATAGGCTCCCCCGACGCTCACCGCCAGATCTGATTGGCCGATCGCCGTGGAACCGGGAACGTTGCGGAAGTCGGAGATCGAAAGGGACTGGGCGAGCAGGCCCACGGAGCCCCGTCCCAGGGGCGCCGCGGCCGAAACATGGCCCGCCTGCACGTCCGTGAGCCAGTTGAACCAGGAGGCGGAGATGGTGGGGGTTCGGATTCCCTGAAGAAGGGCCGGATTCCACGCGAGGGCGCCGGCACCCCGCGAAAGGACCGTTCCGGCTCCCAGCGCCTCTTCTCTCGCACCGGCTCCCAGCGTGAGGAACTGGAACGCGGTCTCGCCGATCTCGGACGCGGCCCGGGGGGATCCGGGGACGATCAGCAGCGCCACGACCGCCCCCAGCGTCCAGGACGTGGTTCGGAGCGCGACTCCGGTCAACCTGCGCATCAGGATCCCCCTCCCCTCAGTACCGCCACCTTGCGTACTTCCTCGGCTTCGTTCACCACGACCCTGAGAAAGTAGACACCCGAGGCTGCCGTCTGGCCGTTCTCGCCGCGGCCGTCCCAGTCCACGTAGCCGGTTCCGGTCAGGACCCGGATCGGCTGCCCGGCCAAGTTGAAGACCTCCACCCGGACCACGTCGCCGTTGCGGGACGCGGCCAGGGAGACCGACTCGCCCGCCTCCGGGTCAAAGCGGTTCGCACTGATCGCCACGAGTTCCCCTTCGGACAGGGAGGTCGCGTCCAGCGTGACCTGGACGCTGTCCGTGCCACTCACCACGCCGGTACTCGCGATCACCTTCAACGTGTACAGGCCGGAAGCCCGGATGTTGGACGGCGTGATGCGATGAGTCACCAGGTACGAGCCCGGGGAGTCCTCCACGACCGTCTCGTCCCCCGAGCTGTAGCCGAAGTCGATCGGCGTGAAGCTCACGGAGACATCCAGGCCGGATAGATTCCAGTTCGTGCGAAGCTGCAGCGTCCCGCCGTCGGCCACCACGGCGCTCCCCACCACCGAGGTCGACAGGGGCTGGGGCAGCGTGGTGTCGTAGGCGATCTCGTAGGTCACGTCCTTGACGTGGCCGACGCGATCCTGGGCCCGGACGGTCACATCGTAGAATCCCGGCTCGGGCGAAGGGATCGTGACATCCACGGACCAGGTCACGGCGGCGGCCGGCGTGTTGGCCACGTCGACCGGCAGGAACGTGCTGTCACCCAGACTGTAGGTCACGGACACCACGCGGTCCGTGTCCGTCACCGTGCCGGCCAGTGTGACCGGGAACGAATCCGTCTGCACGGTGGGAGGACTGGCGACTCCGAACACGGGCGCCA
>BQJX01000342.1 GCA_021604925.1 Gemmatimonadota bacterium | reverse complement strand
AGGTAGTTGCTGAGCAGATTGTCGAGGCGTTGTGCTTCCTCGAACGCCTGGTGGCGGGCCCGTTCCGCGATCGGGTCGTCGCGGTGCTCGATCTCAATGACGAGTCGCGTGCCCATGACCCAGCGCGTCTCGGCGGCGGGGCTGGCTCCCGCCAGGAGCAGCGCCAGCGTGGCGCCGAGCAGTGCGATCATGCGGGAGGGCCGTCGCGCCGGCGCTTCTCGCTGTCGGTGTAGCCGTTGCGGCCGGGGCGCAGCACGCCCACCAACAGCGCGATGCACAGTCCCAGCAACGACGCCTGCAGCAACAGGAATCCGCCCACCTTCATCCACGCGAACCCCGGATGCACAAAGCGCACGAGCCACCCGGACCCCTCGTCCAGAAGGGCGCTGGCGAACGCCACCACCACCAGGATTCCCTTGGTGCGGGTGGACACGGGAAGGAACAGCAGCAGGTGGGTGAGCGTCATGACCAGGAGGCCCATGGCGAACAGATGGAAGTGCGCCACCTCGGCAATGGCGGCCAGCGGGCGGGCCGGCCGTCCGAACTCCTGCTCCGGATCGCCCAGGTAGTAGTGCACCACGGAGGCGGGATCCAGCGTCATCTTCTGGAAGTAGAGGATCCAGTTCGTGATCCAGAACAGGAGCACGTACACCAGGAACAGCATCAGGATCAGGCGAAGCAGGTCGTTCCGGGACCATTCTCCCGTGACCGTGAATCTCACGACGCGGTGTCCGGAGGCGCCGCGCCCGACAGCTTGACCTGCCAGACCGCCAGCATCCGCCGCACGGAGGCCGTCACGGCGCGCGCGGTCAGCGTGCTCCCGGCAATGCCGGACACGCCCTTCCCGAGCGCGAGATCGGGATCCAGGCCGTGTCCGGAGAACTGGGCAAACCAGCGCGGCGACGCCTTGTACTCTTCCGGCTCGTGGAAGGCCAGCAGATGGGTGGCGGCCACGCGGCCCTGGGGAGTCACGACCAGGAGCAGCGTCTCCGGGAGGCTGCGGACCGGATGGGTGTCCAGGAAGGCCCAGCCCAGGGTGCTTCCCTGGGCGCGGCCCTCGTACACGGTGACCAGGCGCGAGGCCAGGCGGGCGCCCGCGCGGGAAGCCACCTCGTCCGCCTCCAGGGCCGTCAGCGTGAGGTCATGGGGCACGATCTCGTCCGCGCCCGGGAAGGCCAGCCGAAGCGCCGATTCGCGGCTGTGGTAGACCTCCGCGGAGGCGGGGGGCGCAAGAAGAGCGGTCGCGAGCACCAGAGTGGCCGCCACCGCGATCCGGATCGAGTTTCTGGGCATTTCATGGTCCTCCGACGGGCGGAGTGGCGCTGAGAAGGCTTTGGGGGGGCCTCGCCCGGCCCCGCCGACGGAGCAAGGTACGAGTCCCAGGGGCCGATGTCAAGCCCGCTCAACTTTATTGAGCCCTCCGAATCGTGAAGTGCCGCCCTGAAGTGTTGATCGCTCCTAAAAAGAGTTGAGCCCACTTGACTTTGCCGGGGAGCCCCCGTAATTTGCCGTGTCTCGAGCGCCGGTTGGGCCCCATTCGCCCCTCGGCAACCCTTAGCAAGAAGGGCGCACAGTCGCCAGGAGAAGCACGATGAATCGGAAAAGCAGCCTCCAGCCGCTCCGTGGGATGTTGATGGCAGTCGTGGTCCTGGGCCTTACGGGCCCCGCGCCGGTTCGCGCGTCCGACGATGCGGACGCCCGGATCGACGCCCTGACCTACACCGTCGAGGTGCTCACGGAGACGGTTCGCCAGATGAGGGAGGACCGCGCGATCCCGGCCACCGATCAGGAGCTGGAGAGCGTGTCGGGTCTGGGCCCGGCGGCCAGCAAGGTCTACGGCGCCACGCCCGGGTTGTCGCTGGGCGGCTACGGCGAGTTCTACTTCGACGCGCCCACCGCTGACAACTCGGCCGCTCGCAGCGCGGACTACCATCGCTTCATCACCTACGTGGGTTACAAGTTCAACGATCGCATCCTCATGAACACCGAGCTCGAGTACGAGCACGCCACCACCGGGACGAACGCGGCGGGGAGCGCGGGCTCCGTCTCCGTGGAGTTCAGCTACCTGGACTTCCTGCTGTCGGACGACGTGGGCGTTCGCGCGGGCAACCTGCTCGTGCCGATGGGTTTTGTGAACCGCATCCACGAACCGCCGTTCTTCCGCGGAACGTTCCGCCCGATGGTGGAGCAACAGATCATCCCGAGCACGTGGCGCGAGTTGGGCCTCGGAATCCACGGCGAGCCGGCCAGCGGCGTTCGCTACGAGGCGTACGTGGTGAACGGCTTCGACGCCAAGAGGTACGGCGAGAAGGGGGTGCGCGATGCCCGCCAGAAGGGGAACCGCGCGCTCTTCGAAGACGTGGGCGGCGTGGTGTCGCTGGATGTGGACGTGATGCCGGAGCTTTCAGTGGGCGGGTCCGTGTTCTCGGGCGGCGCCGATCAGGGCCAGAAGTTCGACGGCGAAGACATCAGCGCGCGCACCACCATTGCGGAGGCGCACGCGGACGCTCGGCACCGGGGCTTCCGCGGTCGCGCGCTGGTGGCCACCTCGTCCATCGGCGACTCCCGCCAGATCTCGGCCGATGTCGGGGAAACCGTGCCGGAACGGCAGCTCGGCTGGTACGTGGAGGGCGGCTACAACGTGTCCTCGGTGCTCTCCGTGCCCGCGGGTCAGGCCGTGCACGTGTGGACGCGCTACGAGATGGTGGACCTGCAACGCAAGGTGGACGGGGCGGCGTCGGATCCGGCACTGGACCAGCGGAGCCTCACCGTCGGCGTGGAGTACCTTCCGCACGCGCAGGTGGTTCTGAAGGCGGACTGGACCTTCCAGGACAACGAAGCCGGCACGACGACGGAGGATCCGTTGCGGGTGGGCGCGGGGTTCGTGTTTTAGGGGGGTGAGGAAGTCTCGGAACTGGCGCCTGTTCTACGGAATCGGGGGAAGTCACTCCTTTGGCGGGATGCGACTTCCGTCTGCGCTATCTACTCGGTGCGGCCAGTTCAAGAGTCGCCTTCGCCACTTGCCTGCGGCATCGCGATCGAGGGGCCCGCTTCGCGCCCCTGAGCAGGTCCGCGGCGATTGCTTGACGCGCTACTCCCGCTTTCCGAACAAGTTTCCGAACTACCCACCGACCATTGGAGACATCGCCATGTCAGAAGCCAGCAAGGATCTTGAATTCTTCCTTCGTGCCAAGAGCGCCGCTGTCGCGATCTGCCTTGTTGCGGAGGATGGTACGCTCGTGCCCTATGGATCTGGAATCAATGTCCATCCGAACGGTGCCGTCCTCACATGCAAGCACGTCATCGAGGGGGCTCAGCCGCCCTTGCCGACTGGCGACCAGTCGCCGCCCATCCCGCGTCCAGCGGAGGGCCTGCAGAACCACGCACTCGCTACGAGGCCATACGCGGCAGTCTTCACTGTGATCGACAAGCGAGGTTTGCACATGAAGGTCGCTAGGCCCCTCGTCGTCGCCGGCCCCCACGACTACGATATTGCAGTCATGCGACTGAAGTCAGACGAGCTGCTTCCACACCTGGATATCGGGGATTCTGATCAAGTTCAGGAAGGGCAACCCGTCGTCACTTACGGATACCCACTAGGGCCGTTGCTGCAGCCAGGCGACCCCATCGGAAGTCTCCTAGCAAAGGGAGTCGTCTCTGCGATCCGCCCGCACCCCGCAGCGGTGGACCGGCACGCCCTTCTCTTGGACATGACACTGAACCCTGGCAATAGCGGCGGCGGCCTCTTGGACCTCACGTCGCAGACCGTGGTCGGCATTATCAACTCCGAGGTTCCTCGCCGTGAAGGGTATCCATCAGGCATTGGAGGTGCAGTGCCCGTCAACAAGATCAAGAACATTCTAGACGCCATCCTTATCATGTCCGAGGTAGACATCAAGTCTGGGCGGGTCATCGACGACATGCGTGCAAGGAACGCTGTGTTCCCCCGGGACGTGGATGATCAGATGGACCCGCCACACGCTAGTTAGAAGTAGCCCTTCGGGAGATGTTTCGCCTTAGAGGCCCTCTCTAGGACGGCTGCGGAACCGCAGCGGACACGGTGCTGGTCTTCAGACCGAATGGGTCTGATGCTGAAGATCCTCTCGGAGTGGAGGGGTCGTAACCCAGGTGGTTGCGGCCCCTACGCGCTTGGCGGCGGTCGCAGGGCTGGGCGTCTCAGATCGGCTCAGAGAAGGCGTGACGCT
>BQJX01000341.1 GCA_021604925.1 Gemmatimonadota bacterium | reverse complement strand
GGTGGCGGAGAAAGAGGCCTACTTCTCGGCGCATCCCGAGGTGAAGGACGAGAAGGGAAGCGGCTGGAAGCCCTTCAATCGCCACAAGTGGTTCGTCGAGCAGCGCATGTACGAGGGGGAGCTCCCCGCGGCGGGCGCTCGCTGGGAAGCCTGGCAGGAGCGGATGAACCGGGTCGAGACCACGCTTCGCCGCAGCGGCGAACCCGAGCCGGTCTGGTTCAGTCTGGGGCCGGCAAATCTGGCCGGTCGAATGCTCAGCATTGCGTTCCATCCCTCGGACGCGAACATCGTGTACGCCGGATCGGCGGGCGGCGGACTGTGGAAGTCCACCGACAACGGCACGTCGTGGGCGGCCATGACGGATCATCTTCCGTCGCTGGCGGTCGGCGGCGTGGCCGTGAGTCCCAACGACCCCGACATCGTGGTCATCGCCACGGGTGAAGGCACGTTCAACATCGACCGGATCGGCGGCGTGGGCATTCTTCGTTCCACGGACGCCGGGGTTACCTGGGCCACTACGAGCCTGAGCTACGCGGAGAGCTCCGGTCACGGATTCCACTTCGTGGAGGCGAACCCGATCACCGGAACCCTGCTCGCCGGCGCCACGGATGGTCTCTACCGATCCACCGACGACGGCGCCACCTGGACCCAGGAGGTCAACGGCGGCAGCTTCTTCGACGCGAAGTGGAAGCCGGGCGATGCGAACAAGGTGTACTCGGTCCGGGGTTCGTGCAACTGCAGCGGCGCCAACGTGAAGGTCTCCACCGACGACGGCGACACCTGGTCCGCCGTGGGCGGGGGCACCCCGTCGGGCTCCAACGTGGGCAAGTCCAAGCTGGCCGTGACCGCGGCCGACCCGGACTACGTGTACGTCGTCTACGGAAACACCTCGAGCAACCTGCTGGGCGTCTGGCGCACGACCGACGACGGCGCCAGCTGGTCGCAGCGGGCCACGTCCCCGAACATCCAGGGCGGCCAGGGCTGGTACAACCTGTCGCTGACCGCGGATCCCAACGACGCGGAGAGGATCATCTCCGGTGGCGTTTCTCTCTACAAGTCCACGGACGGCGGCGCCACGTTCTCCGGAACGGGCGGCGGTGCGGTCCACGTGGACCATCACCTGGCGGCGTACGAGCCGGGCAATCCGGACGCGGTCTGGGTGGGCTCCGACGGCGGACTCTGGCGATCGGCCGCGGACGGGGACGGAACCTGGGTCGGGCGGAACTCGGGTCTGGTCACCTACCAGTTCTACGACATCTGCGTGAACAAGAACGCGAGCACGCCCTACTACGTGTTCGGGGGCACGCAGGACAACGGCACCGACAAGTGGAGCGGCACCACCACCTGGTCGCAGGGACTGGGCGGGGACGGGATGGTGTGCGTGATCAACGAGCCGTCCGGGGCCACCGTGTTTGCCGAGACGCAGTTCGGGAACCACTACAAGAGCCGCGACTTCGGGACCGGGCCCTGGACCTCGATCCAGGGTGGGATCACCGGATCGGGCCAGTGGGTCACGCCGGTCGCGGGGGATGCGAACGCGGGCGGGCATCTCTACACCGAGACGAGTTCGGGCATCTTCCGGACCTTGACCGGGGGCGGGTGGACGCTGGTGGCCAGCCACCGCGCGACCTGGATCGACATCAGCCGCCTCGACGGAGACGTGGTCTGGACGACGCGGAGCAGCGGGACCTTCCTGACCACGGACGACGGAGGGACCTGGACGCAGGCGGCCCCGTTCGGGTTCTCGACCGGGAATCCCACCAAGATCCATGCGGATCCCGCGGATGTGGATGGCGCGTTTGTCACGTTCTCGAGCTACGCGTCGGTGGCGCACGTGGCGCGGACCACGGATCGTGGTGCCTCGTGGACGGACGTCTCCGGCAATCTCCCGAACGTGCCGGTGAACGCGATCGTGGTGGACCCGGAGAGCACGGACGACTGGTACATCGGCACCGACGTCGGCGTGTGGAAGAGCGATGACGGCGGAGCGAACTGGCTGCCCTGGGGCGACGGTTCGCTGCCGAACACCGTGATCGACGACCTGGAGATCTCGCATCCGAATCGCAAGCTCGTGGCGGGCACGCACGGGCGCGGCGCCTGGGAACTCGACATCCCGTTGGCAGCCACGGATGTGGCCGTGAACGTCGGCGAGGGTCCGGCCCGCAATCTCATGCTGGATCGACCGTTCCCGAACCCCACGGCGGATCGCGTCATGCTTCGCTTTGCCGCTCGTCAGGACGGGCCGGTGAGCCTGTCGATCTACGACGTGCGCGGCCGCATGATCTCACGCCTCGCCGAGTTCTCCACGGGGGACGGAGTGATCCGCACCACGCCGTGGTTCCCGGACGACAGTCCCAGCGGCGTCTACTTTGCGGTGCTGAATGCCGGCGCCGAGCGGATCAGCCGCAAGATCGTCGTGGCCCGCTGATTCACGCCGACCGATCGATCGTACTGGCGCCCCGGAGCTCAGCTCCGGGGCGTCTTTCGTTGGGGCGGTTCCGGCGTGCGTGATACTCTGCCCGCACCGAGAGTCTTCCACGGCCATCACTCCAGGAGCGCCCCATGAATTTCCACGACTCGCGTCGCGCCTTTCTTCTTGTTCTGGCGTGTCTCGCGTTCACCCCGGCGGCGGTCCTGGCCGTGAGCCCCGAGTCGGCCGAAGTGCAGGCCTGGTTCGACGAGATGGAGGCGTACTTCAACGCCCATCCGGAGTTGAAGACCGCGCCGGGCAGTGGCTGGAAGCCGTACAACCGCGAGCGCTGGTTCGTGGAGCAGCGGATGGACAACGGCGAGTTGCCGTCGCCGACCGCTCGCTGGGAGGCCTGGCAGGAGAAGAACGCCCGCTCGCTCGCGAACGAATCCCGGGTCGGCACGTGGTTCTCCCTGGGACCGAAGAACCTGGCCGGCCGCATGCTGGCGGTCGATTTCGATCCCGTGACACCCAGCACGGTCTACGCGGGGGCGGCCGACGGCGGCGTCTGGAAGTCCACGAACAGCGGCGCCAACTGGGTGCCCATGTCGGATGAACTTCCCAGCCTGGCGATCGGCGGCTTGGCGGTGAGCCGGACGAACTCCGACATCATCGTGATCGGGACCGGCGAGGGAACCAACAACATCGACCGGGTCGGGGGCGTGGGGATCCTGCGGTCCACGGACGCGGGGCTCACCTGGTTGACCACGAGTCTGTCGTTGGGCGTCAGCAGTGGCCATGGGTTCCATGTGGTGCGCGCGGGCGTCAACGGCACGTTCCTGGCCGGATCCACCGATGGGCTCTGGCGATCCGACGATGATGGCGCCACCTGGACCGAGGTCCGCGTGGGTGGCGACTACTACGATGTCGCCTGGAAGCCGGGCGACGCGAACACGGTCTACACGATCAAGGGAAACGACGGCACCGGCAACAACGTGAAGCAATCCACCGACGACGGCGTTACGTGGACCAAGAAGTCGAACGGCCTTCCCAACACGTTCGAAGTCGGAAAGTCCAAGCTGGCGGTGACGGCCGCCAATCCGTCCGTGGTGTATGCGCTCATCGGCGACCCGGGCGGCAGTGGCGTGACGGGCCTCTACAAGACCTCTGACAACGCCGAGAACTGGGCCACGCAGAACACGACGTTCAGCCTGGTCGGCGGACAGATCTGGTACAACCTGGCGCTCATCGTCGATCCGGACGATGAGGAGACGGTCATCGCCGCGGGCGTCTCGCTGAAGCGATCCGTCAACAGCGGCGTCAGCTTCTCGACGATCGGCGGAGTCCACTCCGACCACCACGACGTCGCCTACGAGCCGGGGGCCAGCAACACGCTCCTGCTGGCGGGAGACGGCGGGATCTACCGGTCCACGAACGATGGCATGAGCTACACCTACCGCAGCACCGACCTGACCACCTACCAGTTCTACGACATCTGCGTGAACAACGGACCGGACCCGTACTACGTGATGGGTGGGACGCAGGATCAGGGCACGGACAAGTGGAGCGGCACCACGAATTGGAGCGAGGGACTCTTTGCCGACGGGATGGTCTGTTACATCACCTCGGTGAGTGGGACCAAGGTGTACGCGGAGATCCAGAACGGGGTGCACTACCGCAACACCGCATCCGGTACCGGCTCGTGGACGTCCATCAACGCCGGGCTGACCGGGGACGGCGCGTGGGTGAATGCGTTCGCCGGAGACGAGAACCAGGACGCCCACATCTACACCTCCA
>BQJX01000340.1 GCA_021604925.1 Gemmatimonadota bacterium | reverse complement strand
ATTTTGCCGGCTTCGAAATGCCCATCTCCTACGATGGAATCCTGGCCGAGCACCGGCGCGTTCGCACGTCCGCGGGTCTCTTCGACGTGTCCCACATGGGCGAGGCGGAGATCCGGGGCACGGAGGCGGTTTCCTACCTGGACTCCATCACTTCGAACGCGGTGCAGGCAATCGAGCCCCTGCAGGCGCAGTACACGCTGCTCCTGAATTCCAAGGGCGGGGTCATCGACGACCTCATTCTGTACCGACGCAAGGACCGGTGGCTGGCGGTGGTGAACGCCGCGAACATCGACAAGGACTTCGAGTGGATGGTGAACCGTCTGCCCAAGGACGTGGACTTCCGCAACGTTTCGGACCGGACCGGACTGCTGGCGTGGCAGGGGCCCCAGGCGGCGGCGATCCTGGATCCTCTGGTGGACGCGGACCTCACGCGGGTGCCGCCGTTCGGGATCGCGGAGACGCGCTTCGGCGAGACTCCGGTCACGCTGGCCCGGACCGGCTATACGGGCGAGGACGGCTTCGAGATCTTCGTGGAGGCGGGAGCGACCGGCAAGGTTTGGGACGCGCTCCTGGCCGCGGGCGAACCGCACGGAGCCGGCCCGGTGGGGTTGGGCGCGCGGGACACGCTCCGTCTGGAAAAGCAGTTCCGCCTCTACGGACAGGACATGGACGAGCAGGTCAGCGCCCTGGAGGCCGGCCTGGGCTGGGTGGTCAAGCTGGACAAGGGGGACTTTGTGGGTCGGGATGCGCTCCTGGCGCAGAAGGCGGCCGGAGTCCCGCGCGCGACCATCGGCTTGCGGGTGGTGCAGGAGGGACGGCACATCCCCAGGATGGGTTGCCCGGTTCTGGTGGACGGAGAGGAAGTCGGAACGGTCACCAGTGGCACGTTCAGTCCCTCGCTGGAGGTGGGCATCGCGTTGGCCCGCGTGACCCAGAAGAGCGCCCGGGCCGGCGAGTTCCGGATCCGGATCCGGGAACGCGAAGTGCTGGCCGAAAAAGTGAAGAAGAAGTTCGTATGACCGCGACCTTGGCGATGCCTTCGCAAGGAGAGACCGATCGATGAACATTCCCCAGGAACTACGGTACACGAAGGAACACGAATGGGTTCTCCTGGACGACGGCGTTGCCATCGTGGGGATCACGGACTTCGCGCAGGCGGAGCTGGGCGACATCGTGTACGTCGAGTTGCCCACGATCGGCGCCTCGCTGGCCACGACCGAGGCGTTCGGCAACGTGGAATCCGTGAAGAGTGTCTCCGACCTGTACGCGCCCATCAGCGGCGTGGTCGCGGACATCAACACGCGCCTGGCCGACAGCCCCGAGACCATGAACACGGATCCGTACGGAGAAGGGTGGCTGCTGCGCCTGGATCCCAAGGACGCGGGTGAAGTCAATCAGCTGCTGACCGCCAAGGAGTACGGCGAGTACATCGGCGCGGAAGCCGAGTGATCATGTCGGCTCGACATCGGGAGGCGAGGATCGCATGAGCGCGTTCGTTCAGCATTCGCCGGAAGATCGGCGACTCATGTTGGAAGCCATCGGGGTAGACCGGTTCGAGGATCTCGTCGCGGACATCCCGGCGGCGCTGCGTCGTCGGGAACCGCTGGCACTGCCGGCCGGCGTTTCGGAACCGGAGACGATCGCGTCGCTGCAGCGCATGGCCGGCCGCAACCGGTTTGCCGGGGACCTGGTGTGCTTCGCCGGGGGCGGCATCTACGACGTGTGCGTGCCGGTGGCCACGGCCGCCATCGCTTCCCGTCCGGAGTTCTCCACGAGCTACACGCCCTACCAGGCGGAAGTGAGCCAGGGAACGCTCCAGGTCATCTACGAGTTCCAGACCGTGATCTCCCGGCTGACCGGACTGGAGATCGCGAACGCCTCCATGTACGACGCGGGAACGGCCCTGGCCGAGGCCGTGCTGCTGGCGCTGACGGCGCGCACGGGCCAGCGGGTGCTGGTCTCGCCGCATCTGCACCCGCACCATCGCGCCGTCCTGAAGACGTTCCTGGAGCCGGTGGGCGTGGTGGCCGAGGAGCTGCCCGCGCAGGGAATCCGGACGGACGTGTCCGGTCTCACGCCGGATCGGCTGGAGGGGGTGGCCGCGGTCGTCCTGCAGCATCCCAATTTCCTGGGGGCGCTGGAGGACATGCGACTGGCGGGAGCCGCGCTCGAAGGGCCGGACACTCCGCTCTTCATCGCGTCGGTAGACCTGTCCTCGCTCTCGCTCGTGGAGGATCCCGGCAGCTACGGCGCCGACATCGCGGTTTCGGACGCGCAGACGCTGGGGATTCCGATGTCGTTCGGCGGACCGGTGGCGGGCGTGTTCGCGGCGCGCCAGGAGTACCTGCGTCGCATGCCGGGCCGGATTGCCGCCATGGGCCGGGACGCCAAGGGACAACGGGCCTTCACGCTGGCATTCCAGACGCGCGAGCAACACATTCGCCGCTCCAAGGCCACTTCGAACATCTGCACCAACCAGGCGCTCACCGCGCTCATGGCCACCGTGTCCACGGCGCTCATCGGCGAGACCGGCCGACGTCGCGCTGCCGAGCTCTCGGCCATGAAGGCGCATGAACTGGCCGGGCGCCTGGCGGAGATTCCCGGCGTGGCCCTGGTGGACGCGGAGGCGCCGTTCTTCCGCGAGTTCGCGCTGCGCCTCCCGGACGGCGTGTCCGCGGCGCAGGTGCTGGAGGGACTGGTGGGGCGCGGCGTGTTGGGCGGCATCCCGCTGGCTTCGCTGCCGGGTGGGGGAGAAGGACTGCTGGTGGCCGTCACGGAAAAGCGGCTGGCCGTGGACCTGGATCACTACGTGGACGCGCTTCAGAGCGTGCTGGCGGAGGCAACCGCGGTCAGCGGGCGCCCCCTGGAGGCAAACGCATCGTGAACATTCAGCCCCTGCCGGGCGGCCCCGCGGATGAACTGAAACTCATCGAGCCCACGATCTTCGAGATGTCCCGCAAGGGACGCCGCGGCTTCCGGCTTCCGGAGGAGTCGCGACTGGAGAACTCGGAGCCGGGGATTCCCGAACGGTTCCTGCGGCGCGAGTCGCCGGACCTTCCGGAGAACGCGGAACTGGCCGTGATCCGCCACTACACGCGGCTGTCCACGCTCAACCACCACATCGAGCGTGAGATGTATCCGCTGGGCTCCTGCACCATGAAGTACAACCCCAAGCTGTGCGACTTTGTGGCCGGTCTGTCCGGCTTTCTCCATCTGCACCCGATGCAACCGGAGAGCACGTGCCAGGGTGCGCTGGAGTTGCTCGTGAACCTGCAGGAAGCGCTGGCGGTGGTGACGGGCATGCATGCCGTGTCCACGCAGCCGGCGGCCGGAGCGCAGGGGGAACTCACCTGCCTGCTCATGGCGCGCGCGTACTTCCGGGACCGGGGCGAGGCGCGGACCACGGTGGTGGTTCCCGACAGCGCCCACGGCACCAACCCCGCCAGTGCCACCTTTGCGGGCTTCGAGACGCTGGAGTGCCGTTCGGACGAGCGCGGCGAGGTGGACGTGGATCGCCTGCGCGAGATCGTGAACGACAAGACGGCCGTGGTCATGCTCACGCTCCCGAATACGCTGGGGCTGTTCGAGTCCAGGATCCTGGAGATCGAGAAGATCGTGCACGACGCCGGCGCCCTGTTGTACATGGACGGCGCCAACTTCAACGCGATCGTGGGGCAGTTGCGCCCCGGCGATGTTCCCTTCGACTTCCTGCACCTCAACCTGCACAAGACATTCGCCACGCCGCACGGCGGCGGCGGTCCGGGCGCTGGGCCGATCGCCGCTTCCCAGGCGTTGGCTCCGTATCTGCCCACGCCCATGCCCACCCGGGCCGACGACGGCACGTTCTTCCTGGATCGGGCCCGTCCGCATTCCGTCGGACGCGTGCACTCGCACTTCGGGAACTTCGGCATGCTGGTCCGCGCGTACGCGTACCTGATCTACCACGGGAGCGACGGGCTGCGCGAGATCTCGGAGAACGCCGTGCTGAGCGCGAACTACCTGATGAGTCGACTCAAGGGCAAGTTCGAGCTGCCGCACGACCGACCGTGCATGCACGAGTTCGTGCTCTCGGGTTCGCGACAGAAGGCCCAGGGAGTCCGGACCATGGACATGGCCAAGCGTCTGCTCGACTTCGGATTCCATCCGCCCACGGTCTACTTCCCGCTCATCGTGAGCGAGGCGATGATGATCGAACCGACGGAGTCGGAG
>BQJX01000339.1 GCA_021604925.1 Gemmatimonadota bacterium | reverse complement strand
CAGCCACAGGACCAACGCCAGCGCCAGAGCAAGGGGATACGAGCAACGTTCGGACAAGGCACGCCTTTCACTAGAGGACCCGGAACCCGGAGGCCGGGATTCTAGCGGCTCCGCTGCGGGATGGGTAGAGAGGGAACCCCCCAAACGCGGCGACGGATGTACCAATCCTGTAAAGGTCGACCGCCGGCCGGCGGAGTCGAGCGCCTAACGAGGACTTTCCGCTCGATCGGACCCGATCGGCACCAGAACCTTCTCCACCGCATGGCGGCCGATCCGGCTTCCAAGCGCATTTCCCTCGACGGAGTCATACCGGAAGTGGATTCCCAGGTAGACCCTCGACATGGCGCACTCCAAGGCCGCCGCCTGGAAGCTCTCGAAGGAACGCGTGGCCGGATCCATCTCGATCTTGTCCGACAACGGACCGGCCCGGTCGACGCGGTCGGTACGCATCGTGAAGGCGGTGGCTTCGCCGAACGTATCGGCCAGGGCAGTCATGGCCGCCGCCGAGGCACACCCGTGCGCGGACGGATACGACGGGAAGGCGTACGTATGCCGGTGCAGGTTGTCCCAGCTCGGATCAGCTTCCGTGGCGGGATTCCCGTCATTCTCGGCCCATCGGATCGCCGTGTAGGGGCGCCAGTGATTGTAGAAGAACTTGTTGTCGAAGACGCTCACGTAGGCGTCGTACACGCTCAGGTTCAGCATCGCGAAGAGCCGGGTCGCTCTCCAGAGATCGAGGTTCTCGCGGACCGCGAGATCCCGCGCCAACCGGTTGTGGGAGTTCTCCACGAAGTCTTTCCACCACATGGCCAGGTGGGATTGATCCTCGGTCCGGGTCCGGCTCTCGAAGCGGCCCACTTCCTTCACCTCCCGGAACGCGGCGGTGTACGCCTCGCTGTCGACGGATGGAGGCGGAGGCGATCGGAACTGATCCCCGGATTCCAGCGCAAAGGGCCGGGCCGCGGACCAGCCCGCCCCGAACACGAACCCCTCCGGCGTGCCGCTGTGCTCGGCGAACTCCGCGTACACGCCCGGCCCCATCGGATGCCACGTGTACTCGGCCTCGCCATCCCAGCCGTCGTCCGTGCGCCGAGCGAGAATTGCCGCGGCCCGCTCCTTCCCCAGCGCCACGCCGCGCAGCCAGGCCGGATCTCGAGGCATGGCTCCGATCCACCGGTCCAGTTCCGCCGTCAGCGCGGTGCTCTGGTCCGGGTACTGACTCACGACGATCTCGTACGCGGCCTGAGCCGCCGCCACTGTCGGGTTCGCGCCCGTCGCCTCGGGTGCCGGCAGATAGGTTGCGTAGCGGGCGTCCACGGCGTTCAGGGCATCGTGCATCGCCAGGTGCATCATGGCCGCGGCCCGGACCCCCTTCAGGGTCAGGAAGCGATCCTCGGACTCGGCGATCGAGAGCACGCGACGATTCCACTCGATCGCCAGATCCGGGCGAGGCGTCGGATCGCGGAGGTCGATGGCAGGCGCTCGATCCGCCACGGGAGCCTGAGCGCAGCCGCCCATCGCCAGGAAGAGAAGGAGATGTCCGCGCTTGATTCTCATGATCCGCTCCGGTGAAGGTCTCATCGACGGGAGTCCTCTCGCAGTCTAGTCACCCGATTCCCGGCATCCACTATGAAATCTGTAGTTGAAGGCGGCGCCGGAGCCCGGCAGAATCGCCCCATGACCCGTGGATATGGCCAGTACTGCCCGCTTGCCCTTGCCGCCGAACTGCTGACCCAGCGGTGGACGATTCTCATTGTGAGTCGGCTCATCGACGGCTGCACGACGTTCAACGCGATTCATCGCGGCGTGCCGCGCATTTCGCCCTCTCTCCTCTCGCAGCGGCTCACTGAACTGGCCGGTGCGGGGATCGTGGAGAAGCGACCGGCTCAAGGCGGGAGTGGACCCTCCTACCAACTGACGCCGGCCGGCGAAGACCTCGCCCCCGTCATCGAGCAGATGGCGATCTGGGGGCAGTTCTGGGCCCGGGAAATGACGAAGGAGGATCTGGATCCGGCGTTCCTGGCGTGGAGCATGCACACGCGCATGAACGTGGACGCGATGCCTTCCGGCCGAACCACGCTGGAGTTCGAGTTCACCGGCGCTCCGCGGGAGTTTCGCCGGTTCTGGTTGATCAGCGAGAGTGGCAAGATCGACATGTGCCTCAAGCATCCCGGCTTCGAGGCGAATCTCGTCGTCCGGTCCGAACTTCGCCTCTTCATTGAGACCTGGCGCGGCTTCCGGGACCTTCGATCCGAACTGCGAAGCGGGAACATCCGGCTCGACGGGCCCGCCCCGCTCCGGAAGCAGTTTCCCGACTGGTTGCTCCTGAGCTCCCTGGCGCCCTATCGCCGGAAGCGTCCCGGCCGGGAGCGCAGCCTTCCGACCCGGCCCCGCGGCTGAGGCGACCCGGCTCCGGCCGCCGAAGGTCGTCATCTCCCTGCGACTTCCAGACGGGTTTTCCCGGAACCGGGACGAAGCGCGGGCGACTACCCCCATGAATCGCGGAGGCTCCGACGCGGCGCCTTCCCACTCCACGTCTCCGGGGGCCCCCAATGAGATCCTCTGCCCGCTCGCTGCTCTGTCTCTTCATCCTGCTCGCGTCCTCCGCCTTTCCGGGCGTCGCCGACGCCGGGGACCCGAACTGGAGCACCGGGTTCGGGCTGCCCGGCGTGTCCGCTCAGGGCTTTACCGGCGGTGTGTATGCCTCGGTCGAGTTCGAGGGCGATCTCGTGATCGGCGGCTCCTTCGACGCCGTGGGCGGGCTCCAGGCGGGAAATCTGGCGCGCTGGGATGGCACCGAGTGGACGACCATGGGCGAGCCGTTCGACGACCCGGTCCAGGCCTTGATCGTGTGGAACAGCGAACTCTACGTGGGCGGTGACTTCAGCGCCGCCGGGGCCACGAGTCTCGCGGGTCTCGCGCGCTGGGACGGCTCTGCCTGGGTCGAGGTGGGCGGCGGCTTTGGTTACGCCTATGACCTCGACATCTGGAACGGAGATCTGGTCGTGGCCGGCGACGCCAGTATCGCCGGCGGCGTGGCCGTCTGGGACGGTGCCAGCTGGGACGACCTGAACGGCGGAGTCGACGGCTTCGTCTACGGAGTCGAGGTCTACGCGGGGTCGCTCCATGTCTGCGGCGAGTTCGAACTGGCCGGCGGCGCCAGCGCGGCCAATCTCGCGCGGTGGAGCGGCACGTCCTGGTTCAGCGTCGGCGGCGGACTGCGCGACGCCTCCGGAGATCAGTACAACGCGTACGGAACCGACCTGACCGTGTACGGCGGACAGCTCGTGGTCGGCGGCTACTTCGAGCGGGCGGGAAGCCTCACCGTCGACGGTATCGTGGCGTGGAACGGCAGCAGCTTCAGCACGCTGGGAACGAGCTTCTTCGGTGGCGACGTCAACGCGATGGGCCTGTGGGGAGGCAATCTGGTGGCCGCGGGCGCGGACTTCGCGTCCATTTGGCAGTGGAACGGCTCGTTCTGGTCCCCGATCGGCAGCGTCAACGGCGGCATCTACACGTTCCTCAACGTCGGAGGCGAGCTGATCGCGGGCGGGATCTTCACCACGCTGGGCGGTGCCCCGATGGCCAGCCTCGCCAAGTACAACGGAACCTGGGCATCGATGGTCGCCGGTCAGGGCGCAGTGGGCACCCGGGTGTCTGCACTCCACGACTGGAATGGCACCGTGGTTGCGGGCGGACGCCTGGCCAATCTCGGCGGCGTGCTCGGGTCGATCGCGGCCTGGGATGGCTCCGCCTGGACTCCGCTCGGCGCGGGGATCCCTTCGGGAGCGTACAGCGTCAATTCGATGGCCACCTTCGAGAGCGACCTCATCGTGGGCGGCTCGTTCCCGACCGCCGGCGGCGTGTCGGTGAACAAGATCGCACGCTGGGATGGTACGAACTGGAGTGCCATGGGGGCCGGGTCCGGCGGCGGAGTCGCCGCCCTTCTGGCAAAGGATGGCCTCCTCTTCGCCGCCGGTTCCTGGAGCGGCGTCCAGACGCTCGGGCAGTGGAACGGCACCGACTTCGATGCGCTGGGCACCGGAATCTCCGGCGGAGCGCAGCTCCTGAGCTCTCTCTGTACGTACCAGGGCGATGTGATCATGGGCGGGCACTTCACGTCCGTCGACGGGGTGGCCGCCAACTACGTGGCGCGGTGGGACGGCACCCAGTGGCATCCGCTGGGTTCGGGCACGAGCGGTGGAATCAATGCC
>BQJX01000338.1 GCA_021604925.1 Gemmatimonadota bacterium | reverse complement strand
GCCGATTCCAGCAACACCTCCACGCGCGGATCGTAGTCGGACTGCCGAATCGTCTGCAGCAACGCGTCGCGATCGGGCACGGTCCGCCACGAGGTCGCCAGGCGCACCCGGGGCATCGGATCGAGATTGCGCGACAGCCAGACGTCGCCGGGCAGCGACGTGGATTCCCAGGCATCGCCGCCGATCCCGGCGCCCGTCGAGAGCACCGCGTCGATGGCGAGCAGATCCGCCTGCGCTTCCGTGAGGTTCGGGCGGGGGGCGGCACCCGGTTGCGTGGCCAGACCCATCCATTCCAGCCACGCCAGCGGAAGCAACGACGTGAATCCCTCGCCGGAATCCACTCCGTAGAGAAGCTGGCTGTTCGGCGGCAGCGTCCAAGCGCCGGAACGATACTCCGCCTCGTGTCCTTGCCAGCCCGGAGTCATCAGATCGGTCCGCGGCTGGGCGCGCTGCCGGGTCCACTGTTCGTCCACGCCCTGTCGGAACACGCGCGGTCGCCGCGACGCGGCGGGCAGCGCCTCCACCACCGGCGGACGCGCGGTCAACGCGTCGGGATCCAACGTGGGATTGAACGACCGTCCCCACGTGAACAGTTCGGCTGCCACCAGCACTACCGCGACTGCGGCCCACGTCTGCGGCCAGCGGGTGCGCGCGAATCCCGCGAGCAGCGCCAGCGTGGCCGCCGCGGAGACGACGAGGCGCATGGACGCGGAACGCGCCGAGTCCTGCACGCGCACCATCTGCTCGGACCACGCGCGTCCGGTGCTCATCAACTCCGGATCCGGGCTGCGCGCCAACCCTCCCTCCCACCAGGCGCCGACGGCCAGCACCACCACCACGGCGCCAGCCACGCCCAGCGCCACCCGCGATCGCCGACTGCCCGCCGCCCGCAGCAACGCATCCAGACCCAGCGCCGCGAGAAGCACCACCGCCAGCGTCGCCGGCAGCGCAAAGCGACCGGGAAGCCGAGTGGATTCGAAGAGCGGAAGCCAGGTGAGGACGCGGTACGCCGGAGTGAACCGCCCCAGCATCAACAGGGCCGAACCCGCGCCGATCAGTGTGAGAAGAAACGTGGTGCGATCGCGCCGCAACACGATGGCCACGACTGCCAACGCCACCGTGACCAGTCCGACAAACGCGCACGTCTCGGCAAAGTGGCTCCAGTCCGGCCCGCCCCAGAAGCTCGCGCGCACCGGAGTGCCGTAGAGATCCGGTGCGGCCAGCGTGAAGAGGTTCCACGGCGGGAACGAACCGAACGTGAGGAACGACCAGTCGACCGCCTCTCCGCGGGTCGTGCGGGCGAGGAAGTCGCGCGTGGGCAGGATCTGGACGGCGGCCGTGAGCGCACCGACGGCAACCGCTCCCGCAAACGTGGCCAGCGCGCGCACGGAACCACCCATCAGGGGCAGCGTCCGTCCCAGCACGATCGCCGCGGCCAGGCCCAGGTTCATGAGCGTGGCGTACGGGTGCGCCCCCAGGAACATCGCGGCCACACCCATCGCCAACCAGACCGCGTCGCGCCGGCGGCCATCGCCGATCCCCACGGCCAGGAACGCAATCCACGGCGTCCACGCCGCGCCCGTCAGCAGGTTGAAGTGCACCACGTGCGTGACGAGAAACCCCGACAGCTCGAACGCCACCCCGGCGAACACGGCCGCCGCGCGACCGGCGCCCAACCGGCGCGCCAGGACAAACGCGCCGACCCCCGCAAAGGCGAAGTGCAACACCACGCTCCACGAGAACGCCAGCGTGGCGGGCAACGTGGAGAACAGTAAAAAGGTGGGCGGATACAATGGACCGGTCTGGGTTTCCGCAAAGAGCGGGAAGCCGGCAAACATCCCGGGACACCAGGTGGCAAAGTGGCCCGCCCGCAACTGCTCGAACCACCACGCACGAAACGTGAGGTTCTGCATCCAGGTGTCGTAGTGGAAGAACGAGCCGAGCCCGAAGAACGCCCGCGGAAACAGGGCCACCGCGAGCAGCGGAAACACGGCGAGCAGGCGCTCGAACCGCGGGCCGCCCTTCGAAGTCACGAGTTCACCCCGCCCACAGCTCCGCGCCTACGGGAGTCCCCGACGGCGGCGAAGCGCCCACTCCGATCCCAGCAGACCGAGGAGAGCCAGAAAGAACAGCGGATTCTCAACGAACGGCAACTCCCGCGCCGAGCGCTCGACGACCGGATCCAGATCCAGAAGGTCCGGCAGGCCGCCCGCTTCGTCGACGGCCAGGAAGCGGCCGCCGCTCTCGCGCGCCACATCGCGTAACAGGGCGAAGTTCGGCGTCGGATCCTCGAACTCCATTCGGAACGGAGCGATGGTCATCTCGGAACGATCGTCTCCGAGCTGGGCACCGCCCAGTCGCGCCGTTCCTTCGATCCCGTAGTCTCCCGGCGGCAACCCGGGCAGGGTTCCACGATAGCGTCCCTCTCCGAGGTCCACCAGCGAGATCTCGCGCGTCCGCTCTTCCAGCGTGCCCAGCGGCCCGCGAACGGTCGCACGCACATCCGCACCGGCGACGGGCCGGAAGTCGTCGTCGAACACCTGGCCCTCCACCACGACTTCGTCCGCGCCTTCGAAGAGGCTCTTCCCCGGCCGGACCGAGACCGCCTTGAGATCGTCGCGGGACACGAGCCATCGAACCGAACGCGACACGAAGCGACGGAACACGTCGCCGGACCGGCCGCTTCCCCAGAGATAGAGGTCCCATCGCCAGTAAGGGCTGCCCGCGATCATCAGGACGCGACCGTTGCCTTCGCTCCGCGTGGCGACCAGCGGCAACTCGCTGCGGGCGCCGGAGTCCAGCCGACCCTCCACGAGCACGCGGGCATCGGCGCGACGCTGCGTGAAGATCGGTGCCACGTTCAGCGGAGGCAGCTCCGCCCAGATGCGCTGATTGACTTCCGGATCGCGCTCCAGCCGGGTGACCGGGTGCGAGCGCCCCGACGGGGTGAGGCCGGCCAGGATCTGCCCCGTGCGCGACCGGGATCCGGGGCCGGGCACCACCGGCAGCACGCCGGCCAATGCGGTGCCCTCCAACTCGAACGCGCGCGGCGGGCCCATGACCAGCAACGCGCCGCCCCGCTCGCGCACGAAGCGCGCGATGTCGTCGAACCGGGCGGACGGCAGGCTTTGCGACGGCGTGTCGAGCAGGATCACGAGATCGTACGGGGCAAGTTGCGCGTACTCGTCGGGAAACGCCGGGCCCGCCCGACCCAGGCGCCCGGGAAACTCCGCCGCGGAGAGCACCACGCCGTCGACGGCCAGGGACACATCCGACTCCAGCGCGCGCTTCAGGAACGTGAAATCGAAACTCGGACGCGACGTGACGAGCAGGACCCGGATCTTCTCCTTCAACACGCGCACCACGAACGGGTGCTGGTTGTTCGTGCCGGAGATCTCACCCTCCATCTCCGGAACCCACACGCGGTAGCGATGCATGCCCTCCACCGTAGGCACGTACCGGAACTCCACCTCACGCTCCACTCCGTTTCCGGGAAGATCCACGGTCACCGAATCAAGGACCGCATCCCCTTCCGACAGGTACACGGGAACCTGCGCGGCATCGCCGCGGGCGCGGAGTCGCGCCTTCACCGGAACCTGATTGTCCAGGTAGGCCACACTGGAAGCTGCCACGTCGAACACCGAGAGATCGGTCACCGACCCCTCCGCGCCCACTCCGATCGCGTAGACGGGGACGCCCAACCGGCGGGCCTCCTCGCGCGGGTCCACGCCCACGTTGTGCGAGCCGTCGCTCACCAGGACCACGGCGCCGGTGCGACGGCGCTCCGTTCCCACGCCTTCGGCCAGCGCGCGCGCCAGATCCGTCCGATCGCCGCGCGGCTCCAGTGCGTCCTTCAGCTGATCCGGCGAGAGCGGCAGCGGAACGACATCGCCGCTGAATCGGAAGCCCTCCAGATCTCCCAGGTCGTCCAGACCGCGCATGAGATTCTGGCCCGCCGGCGAGAGCAGTTCCACCATGCGATCCGCGCGTGTGACCGGCGGCTGCTCGTCTTCCGAAGCAAGAAACGGAATGTCCATGGACAACGAGCTGTCCAGCAGCAGTGCAACCCGCGCCGGCACGGAGCGCTCGGCGAACAGCGAGAGCACGGGATCCAGAAGCAGAAACGCCAGCAGCGCAATGCACGCCACGCGCAGCCCCAGAAGAAGAGGTCCCCCCGCGCCCTCCGCCGACGCGCGGCCGGAGTAGAGCCGCACCGCCATCACCACCAG
>BQJX01000337.1 GCA_021604925.1 Gemmatimonadota bacterium | reverse complement strand
CTTCGAGGGGAACGGAGCCAGCGACACGGCGATCGCAGACGTTCAATGGGGCGCGGGCGTCTTCCGGAACTGCGTCTTTCGCGGGAACAACGTGTATGGCAACGGAGGCCTGTTCGTGGGCGTTTGGGACGGGGGGAGCGTGGAGCTGAACGGCAACCTGTTCGTGGACCACGACTACGGCTCGCTGTTCGGCGAGCGGTTCTACGGGGGCGGCGCTCCCACTCTGGCCAACGTGCACGGCAACACGTTTGCCCGGAACGGGCCGATGTTTGTGGGCGAGCAGCAGGTGACCTCGGGGAGCATCTTCCACGGCAACGTGTTCACCGGCTCCGAAGTGGGCCTGTCGCTCCCGAACGGCGGCGCGGGCATCCAGGTCACCTGCAACGATTCCTGGGGAAACACCACGAACTGGTCCGGATTCAACCCGGCCGGCGGCGGCAACTTCTCGCAGGAGCCCAAGTTCTGCGCACCCCATCTGGACGATTTTACCGTGGCCTCGAACTCGCCGCTGCTGGCGAGCGGGAACTTCTGCGGCGAACCGATCGGAGCGTTCGGGGTGGGCTGTGGCCCGATCTCGATCGAGGCCACCTCCTGGGGTCGGGTCAAGAGCCTCTACCGCGGCCAGTAGCTCGGCGAGCCAAGCGCTCGCCCCTCGCAGCCGGGCCCGGGTTCCGGGGGAAGCGCGGCCGGACGGAAATCGGGGCGCTCCTCACCGGAGCGCCCCGACGGTTGTTCGCCCCGCGCCGCGGGCTCAGCCCGGTCCGCGGTCCCAGCCGGCCTAGTCGAACGTGTAGGTGACGGCCACGTTGCTCAGCCACGCATCGTTCGACGCGCTGGCGTCGCCCCGGATCGGGTTCTGGGTCAGCGCATCGGGATCAAACGTGGCGGAGACGCCGAACGATCCGTCGCCCTCTCCGTCGCCGTTGTGGTCCGTCCCGATCGGGCGCTCGTAGAAGAGCCCCACGCGATAGCGCATGTTCGCCACTTCCTCCCAGGTCGTCACGATCTCGTGGTCGTCGGCGGTCTCCCGCGACACCGACCGCTGGCTCTGGTCAAACGCACCGGTGGCGCCCAGGTCCACTGTCCAGCGGTCCGAGAGCCCGATGGATCCGGCCACGCCGCACGTCGGCACAATGTCGCTTTGCGTGCTCGTGATGACCTTGTCGAAGAAGGGGTCCGCGGTATCCACGAACCGAGAGATCGTACTCGCCACGCCGGCCGTCGCGGAAATGTTGCTGTTGCGGCCAACATCGAACGTGCCTCCGAAGTCCAGGTTCCACCCGCAGTCCTTCGAGTCGAACTGGGGAATCGTCCCGGTGAAGTCGTCCGGGACGTCGAACGTGTAGTCCGAGTTCATCTGGTGGACCCCCACCTGCAGGGACGTGTCCCACCCGTTGATCTCGCCAAGGTTCGCGCGGAGGTTGCCCGCGTATCCACCGTTGTCTCCCTTGCCGTTCTCGCGCTCCTCGTGCGTCCCGCTCGTGAAGCTCCCGCCGTACTGGATCGACTGCAGGTACGGCAGGCCCAGGTCGTACTCCAGCGACGCCGTGAAAGTGGTGTAGTCGATCGTGGAGCCGAAGGTCGTGGTCGGCGCACTGAGCAGCGGATCCGTTTCCACCGTCGACTCGTTCGAGCCCTGGGCATAGGCGACGCCCAGGGAGAGCCGATCGCTGAATCGGTAGGCCAGCGAAGCCTGGAATCGATCCTGCGGTTCCAGCGTCGAAGACAGCCCGATCCCCGCGTTCTGCCGGAAGTCCGATCCGTTGCGTAGCGCGGCGGCCGGGCGACGCGTGTGGGGATTGTTGTAGCTGGCGATCGGGTTGTACGAGCGGCGGTCGCCGATCGAGCAGCCGCCCACCAGCTCCTGCTCGCTGTCCGCGTCGCCCCAGAGGCTCGCGACCACTCCGGCCATGAACCGCTGTTCGTCCTGCTCCGCGATACGGGTGCCCGCGCCCGCTCCGGGCGCCTCCGCGTAGATGAGGTACATGCTGCCCTCGTAGTCGATCATCAGATGCGGAAAGACGTTGGTGTCGGACACGTCTCCACGGATGAACAACCCTTCCCACGTGTCAACCCGAGACGCCAGGGCCGTGGGTGCCGTCCAGGTGCCCAAGCCGATCGCGGCGGCGAGCAACCAAAGCATGCGATGGATTCGCACGAGCTTCCTCCTCGTTGAGGGTGCGCTCCTCGGGGGGAGCCCGCGAAGTCTCGCCAATGCATGGGGCGGAGTCAATGAAAGTCCCCGATCCTGTCGCTGGTCATCCGGGGATGGGAGGCGCATACTGCCGCCGTGGACTACCTTTCCGAGATCGACCTCGAGCAGCCGGATGTTGCCGCGTACTTCGACGAGCTTCCGCTCTGGTCGGCGCCCTTCGGCCTGTTCCTCCTGGAGCATGTCCCGTTGCGCGGGCGCGACACGATCCTGGATGTGGGTGCCGGCACGGGTTTTCTTTCCATGGAGCTGGCGCAGCGCTGCGGACCCGAGTCCCGCGTGATCGCGGTGGATCCGTGGGCGTCCGCACTCGATCGCTTCCGGGCAAAGCTCGCCGCGCACCAGGTGTCGAACGTGGAGATCCGCGAAGGAACGGTGGAGGACGTGGACCTGCCGGCGGACTCTGTGGATCTGATCGTCTCGAATCTGGGTATCAACAATTTCGAGGATCCGGCGGCGGCCCTGCGGCGCTGCTTCCACGTGGCCAGGGAAGGAGCAACGATCCTCCTGACCACGAACCCGATCGGCCACATGGTCGAGTTCTACGAGGTGTTCCACCAGACGCTGGCGGACGTGGGCCGGACCGACCGGGCCGATGCCCTGCACGCCCAGGAAGCCCACCGCGGCACGACCGAGTCGATCCACGGGCTCCTGCAGGATGCCGGCTTCCGCGTGACGGCCACCCGTGAGAACTCGTTCCGACTGCGCTATGCGAGCGGCTCCGCGCTGCTGCGGCACTACTTCATTCGTGTCGGTTTCCTGGGCGGTTGGAAGTCGGTGCTCCCGCCGGAGGCCGTGGAAGTGACATTCAAGCGATTGGAAGCCAACCTGAACGCCTACGCTGCCGAGAACGGGGAGCTGGCGCTCACGATTCCGATGCTATGCATCGAAGGAACGAAAGGAATTCGAGAGTGAGCACGAACAACCCGGGAGACATCCGCCACAACCTGGCCGTCCTGATCGACTTCGAGAATCTGGCGCTCGGGTTCCCCAAGGGGAGCAAGGCCGCGTTCGACATCCATCGGGTGCTGGATCGCCTGCTCGAGAAGGGCAAGGTGATCGTGAAGATCGCCTATGCGGACTGGAGTCGGTTTCGCAAGTACGAAGGGGACCTCCACGAGTCGGGAATCGAACTCATCGAGATTCCGAAGCGGTCCGCGACCGGCAAGAACTCCGCGGACATCCGTCTGGTCGTGGACGCCATGGATCTCAGCTACAGCAAGGAACACATCGACACGTTCGTCATCGTGTCCGGCGACAGCGACTTCTCGCCGCTGGTCAGCAAGCTGAAGGAGAACGGCAAGTCCGTGATCGGACTGGGCATGCGCGACTCCACCTCCACGCTGCTGGCCAACAACTGCGACGAGTTCCTCTACTACGAGGATCTCGCCGGGGAGCGCGAGAGCACGGACGATTCCCAGAAGATCCCGGCGGACAAGCGCGAAGTCTTTTCGCTGCTCTTCGATTCCGTGCGGGCCCTGCAGCGGGAGAACTACGATCTGCTGCTGCCGTCCCGGATCAAGGAGACGATGCGGCGCAAGGAGCCGTCGTTCAGCGAGGGGTCCTACGGCTACCGCAGTTTCAGCGAGCTCCTGGAGGACGCGGAGGAGTCCGGCTTCCTGGAGATGAAGTTGGACGAGCGCAGCGGCACCCACGTGGTGACGAAACTGAAGCTGAAGACGGCTCGTCGCCGACGCCGAGGCGGGAAGAAGTAGCCCGAAGGCCTCCCAGGGCTCGTCCGCTTGCGCGCGGCGCGGGGTCGTGTCACCCTCGGCCGCAGCCCGTCCGAGTTCCTTGGTCTCAATCTGGAGAGCTGCCATGACTCCGCGTCGCGTCGCGTCCCGGGTACTCCCCGGCCTTTTCATCGTCCTTGTCTCGTTCGGTGCGGCCCTTGCGGACGACACCGATCCGGTCTACCGAACGCCGGACCCCACGCTGACCAGCATCGTGACCACGCAGCCGTCGCCGTTCGTGCAGACGTCCGCGGACCAGCAGTGGCTTCTTCTCTACGATCGCC
>BQJX01000336.1 GCA_021604925.1 Gemmatimonadota bacterium | reverse complement strand
ACGGTGGCTACGGCGGTGGCGGCCCTATCCCCCACGGCGGAGGGTGGACGCCCGAGCGCCTGGGCACCGCGTTCGCGGGGGGTGAGCCGGGTGCAGCGATCGACCCGGATCGATGCGCCTACGTTCACTTCGAGCATGTGTACGAATCGGTTTCGCTGGAGCCGCCGATGCGTTTCTTCGAAAGATGCGATCCCGACACGGGAGCACCGATCGTCAGCTCCGCGGCGGTCCACGCGTTGTTCGAATCCGCAGGCCGACAGACCGGAACCGAATTCCGAGAAGTCGCCGGAAACATCGGACTGTGCCTGGTCCCGGAGATCGTGCCACGTCACATGTGTAACGGCGAGCGCCCCCGAGGCATCACGTTCCCCTGGCACGCGCTCGTCGCCGGCAACGACCGGCAGATCATTCGTGGCAACCGCCTGCTGGTCTCGGCGGGTTTGCACGAGATCGGTCACCTGCTGATCAGCGATGGCAACGACGGCGAGTACTGCGGTGACGTGTGCTTCCACGACGACCATACACCAGGAGAGGACTGTGCCTTCAAGCAGGGATACCCGGACCTGACGGTCTGCACGAAGCACATCCTGAAGATCCGCCGCAACTGCGTGCGCGGCTATGGCCCGCTCTCGGGCCACGATCTGTCGACGGCGCAGTACGACTCCGACGAGTAACGAGGGGTCTCCGCCCACTGTCGATCGCACGTTTGCAGCCTGGGCCGGCCGATGCCGCTTCTGGTCTCGGTCGGCCTGGTCTCGGCCAACAGCGTGTCGCCTGGTGATCGTCGGTACAGCGGCGATCAATCCGCCTGTGCCGCCGCCTAATGGTCCAGAACAAGATCGAAGGTGAGAGTTGCCGGTCTTGGTTGAGTGCTTCGATTGAGACTCTTAGCCAGGTGGCAGAGTGCATCGGAGTGTGGCGAATGCAGGTCGGAAATCTAGCAAACACGTACGGAAGGCTTCGCGCCCGCCGATGCCGGTCGGATACGGATCTCGATGTTCTGACCGAGAGCGATCAGAAAGCGCAGTAGCCGATCGGTTGAGAACCCGTCGAGCTTGCCGTGCACGAGCGCCGACACCTTGGGCTGATCGACGCCGAGAATTTCCGCCGCCTGCACCTGGGTGAGCTTGCGTCGGCGTATGACCTTGACGATGTGACGCATCAGATCGGCCCTTTGCTGCAACTCGGGGGCGTCTTCGAGACGCAGGTCTGCGAATACGTTGCCGCTGCTTTCGCGGAACCGAACCTTGCTTGCCGCTGCTGCCGTCACCTTCTTTCTTCGATTCGTCGCCATTGCTCGTGGTGCTCCTGTGCCCAGGCGAGACGGTAGGTGCCGCGACTGTCCCACTGGACGACCTCGAGTACCCCGGACCCGCCAAACCCTCGCAGCGCCTTTGCTTTTGCATGCCGTTGCCCGAACTGAGCATCGCGGAGAGCGTGTCCGAAGGTCTGCCTGACCCGTACCGAATAGCTGCGCAACGTTGCGAGTGTGTCGGACGCCCACACGATTGTCTTGCCGTTTTCCGTTTCCATGAGTATATGCCAGATATGGCAAGTATGCAAATGGGAGCGTCAAGCTTGGTCCCTGCGTCTCGCCGAATGACACCGGGCCGCGTGGTGTGGGCGATAGCCCCAACCGCGTCGCGGGCGAAGACTAGACGGAATTCGAGCCGGAAGGTTACACGCGGGAGCCTTCGAATTGCGGTCACGAACCTGCCCCGGACCGCGGTGTCGATTCTTCCTGCATTTTCTTTGCGTGTGCGCCCCCCGACCTGCCAAACTACGGGCTTCCATGGAATTGCTTGAGGAGTCCTGACATGGTGGGCGCCATCATCTTATCGGTGATCTGCATTCTCTCTCAGCCGCGATTCGAGCTGCCGGTCGAGGAGGGGGCATCGTCAGCTGCATCGGTCGGATGGCCCGAGGGTGAGTCGGCTTCGCTACCCGATTTGCGGCCGGGTGAGACAGCGGATGATCGTATCGAGAACACGAGCCCGGTCATCGAAACCGAGCTGCTGCGAACGAAGTACGGATTCTTGCCGGCGCGGGGCAACTCGTACCGGCTGACCGTGTCGGAGTCCGGGGAGTACCGCGTCCGGGCCGACTCGGCGATCTTGCGACCGTATCTCATCGTCCGCGGCGGATCGGGTGAGGTCCTCGCGGAGGACGATTTCACGCACTTGCAATTCCTCCCCGAGGTCGTCTTGCAGCTCGATGCGGGCGAGGTCTACCGAGTCGAAGTCGCGTCGATCTACGGCGACCCGGGTCCGTACCGTGTCGCGGTCGACCGGCCGACGCGACCGGACGAGGATCTACCGGCTGCCGCTCTCGGATACGCAGAGTCCGCGCTGGCGAAGGTCGAGGAAGCCCAGCCCGACCCTAGCCCGGCACTGGGAATCGCCCTTCATCGACTCACCTTTCTTCTGCAGCAATCCGGACAGCTCGATCCGGCGATCAAGGTGGCCAGACGTGCCCTCGCCGTACGGGAAGAGGTTCTCGGCAACCACCCCGATACCGCCACGAGTGCGATGATGCTCGGGCGTCAGTACCAGGCAAAGAGGTCCTGGGCGAAGGCGCTTCCCTGTTTCGAACGCGCGCTCGCCATCAAGGAGGTCATCTACGGATCTACCCACATCGAAGTCGCCGACGTCCTGGCGAAGATCGCGCTCGCTCAGTACTACCTCCGAGACTACGACGCCGGGCGAGCGGTTCTCGAGCGTGAGATCAAGGTCCGCGACGCCGTCCTGGACCCCGACGATTTGTCGATCGCAATGCCACTCAACAGCCTGGGACTTGTCTGCAAGAAGCTGGGTGATCATGAATCTGCACGGCGGCTGTACGAGCGCGCGATCCGGGTCCGGGAAAGCCATGTCGGACCAGAGCATCCCTCGCTGGGGACGTCCCTTCGCAATCTCGGCCTGCTCCTCGAGGGCCGGGGCGAGTATGCTGCTGCCCAGGTGATCTTCGAGAGGCTGGTTCGAATTGACGAGAAAGCGCTCGACCCTGAGGATCCGAAGCTCGCCTCGAGCCTCGAGTGTCTGGCGTCCACCTTGATGTACCTGTCCGATTACGCGGCTGCGAGGCAGCTGGTCGAACGCGTGTTGCGGATCCACGAGAAGGCCTTCGGGCCCGACCATCCGAAGACCGCGTTCAGCGCCAACTTGCTGGGCAGGATCCTGGATAGCCAGGGGGACAAGGCCGGCGCGCGGCTTTCCTACGAGCGTGCGGTACGGATTCGAGAGAAGACGCTCGGCCCCGACCATTTCATCACCGCCATGAGCATGAGCAATCTCGCCGGGGTACTCCACAGTCTGGGCGACCACGGAACTGCGAGACCCACGGCTTCTTTCAGCCCGAAGGACTGCCGTCGATGTGGGAGCAAGTACAGAAGGAAGGCGGTGGCATCGAGATGGTCATGCGCAAGGAAGAGAAGGCCCTCACGGGATTTCTGCCCGGCTTGCTCTCGGGACTCGTCTTCGCGGGCGCAAACGAGGCCGACCTGAGTGCCGACCGTGACGACGGCCTCCTGACCGCGGAAGAAATCTCGTTCCTCGATCTCTCGAACGTCGATCTCGTCGTGTTGTCGGCGTGCGAATCCGGCCTCGGCCGACCCCAGGGCGGCGAAGGCATGCTCGGCTTTCGCCGCACATTCCGTGCTGCGGGCGCGAAGACGGTCATCAGTTCCCTGTGGCGAGTCTCCGATGAATCTACGAACGAGTTGATGCGAGCGTTCTATGAGCGCCTGTGGCTGCAAGGAGAATCGACGCAAGCCGCACTTCGTGGAGCACAGCTCGACATGCTGAAACAGAATCGGATCGAGAACGAGGGTCATGCGCTGCCTTCCACGTGGGGCGCCTTTGTCTTGGATGGTGCGTGGGAATAGCGGATCCGGCAAGGATGTTGCACTGCCACGAATCCTCCCGCTGTAAGGAGACTTCATCATGGCGTCGTACTACTTCATTCCCTGGGAAGGTGATCGCTACCGGAAGGGATACGTGCGTGGGAAACGCCTTCTCCTTCTCGGCGAGTCGCACTACGATATGGCGGGGCGAGCGAAGCCGGGCCGCGATTTTACGGTCCGAGTCGTGAAGGCTCTCGGACTCGCGCACGAGAAGAAACATCCCTATTGGACGAAGCTCGCCCAGATCGTGACCGGGGAGGGCGCCGCCGACATCGACCGCGAGGGTTTCTGGCAAGAGGTCGCCTTCTACAACTATGTCCAGGAGTGCGTCGGCAGCGGGCCCCGGATCCG
>BQJX01000335.1 GCA_021604925.1 Gemmatimonadota bacterium | reverse complement strand
CCCGTGACCGTCACGTCCGGTCTGGCCGCCATGACCACCAGCACGTTCCCGGTCACGTACGCCATCGCGGATATCGTGGGCGAGCCGCCCCCGCTCACGACCGCACGCGCCACCAACCGCTTCGTCCTGCCGGTGGACAGTCGCGAGCACGCGGCCTGCTGCCCGGCCGAAGCGTCCGCGGACGCCGGACCCGCCCGCGCGCAGCTGGCCACCAGCGGCATCTATCTCTGGTCCACGTCCGCCGCGCCCGGCGATTCCGTGCACCTGGTGGTCTACCGGGATGCCGGCGAGTCCACGGACCTGCTGGTGGGCGGGGATATCCGTGCGAACGGTTCCGGTGTCGGCGGCTGGCAGACTTCGGGCTACGCTCCGCGCCCGGCGTTCAGCCTCGCCAATTTCACGAATCGGCTGTATCGCAACGAAGGCGACGGCACCTTTACGGAGGTCACCTCCACCGCATTCGCCGTGAACGATTCCACGGTCAGCAGTCTCGGGGCGGCCTGGGGGGACTACGACTGCGACGGCTGGGTCGACGTGTACATCACCAACTCGGGCAACGTGGAGACCGGCAACGTGCCGAACCAGCTGCACCGCAACAACGGCGACGGGACCTTCACGGAGGTCGCCGCGGCGGAAGGCGTGCTGGGATCGGATCGTGGTCTGGGCGACGGCGCCGCCTGGGGCGACGTGAACGGGGATGGTTTCCTGGACCTGTTCGTGGACAACGGCGCGGAGCACCCGCCGTTCGGCGTGGGGCCCCGGGAGCTGTTCGAGAATACGCCCAACTCGAACCACTGGATCCAGCTGAACGTGCACGGCCTTGCCTCGAACGGATCCGGCATCGGCGCGAGACTCCGTTTCGTGACCGGGTCCGGCATCCGGTGGCGAACGGTCCAGGGCGAAAGCGACAACTGCTTCTCGAACTCGCGGACCGTGCACGTAGGACTGGGCGCGGACGATCACGCCGATACGCTCCAGGTGTTCTGGCCGTCCGGGCAAGTGGACACGTTCGGCAGCGGCGTGCTGGGTGACAACACCTACTGGCTGATCGAAGGCAAGCCGCTGCGCCTCAATCAGAATCCGCACTTCATCGCACTCACGTCCTCGGTCTCGGCAACCCTGTCCGAGGGCGCCACCAAGAACTGGAACATCACGGTGGACAACTTCGGCGGGAAGGCGGTCGATTTCTCGGCGAGCTATGAGGATTGCACGGGCGCGCCGATCTCGTGGCTGTCGATCGACCCCGAGGTCGGGGGCCTCTGGCCGGGTGAGCAGGGGCCGTTCGTGGCCACGGCGGACGCCTCCGGCCTCGCCGGGGGGCTCCACTGCGGCCGGATCGTCTTCGATACCAACAGCTTCCTGGGTCCCGACACGGTCATGGTCAGTATCACGGTCACGGACTCTCCGGTGGGGGTGGACCTCCCGTCCTTCGGGATTCCGAGCGAACTGTCGCTGGGCAGCCCCCGTCCCAATCCCACGGCCGGGGCGAGCCGGATTGCGCTGGGGATGCCCCAGGAGGGCCGATTGGACGCCGCGGTCTACGACGTCAGCGGCCGCCGGGTGGCGGTTCTCGAGTCCGGGATCCGGCCCGCCGGCTGGCACACCCTGGAATGGTCGGGGCGCGGGCAGAACGGGCGACCGGTGGCTGCGGGCCTCTATCTCATCCGGGCCCACACCGCGGGTGAAAGCGCCGTCCGGAAGGTCATCGTCCGCGAGTAGGGTGGGATCGGCGATTTTTTCCTTATCCGTCCCGCCATCCGCGGCTAGAATGCGGCCCTCAATCAGCCTTCGAGTCGATTCCCTGAAGGAATCCGACTCCGACGCCAAGACCCACCGCGAGGGAAACGACTCATGACCTACGTCGTCACTGAACCCTGCATCCGATGCAAATTCACGGACTGCGTTGCGGTCTGTCCCGTCGAGGCCTTCAAGGAAGGAAAGAACTTCCTGGTGATCGACCCGGACATCTGTGTCGATTGCGATCTCTGTGTCCCCGAGTGCCCGGTGGAGGCGATCTACTCCGAGGACAGCGTTCCCGAGAAGTGGAGCCACTACAAGGAGATCAACGAGCGGTACTCGCAGGAGTGGCCCACCCTCGCCGAGCAGAAGGGCCCGTTGCCGGACGCCGACGACTGGAAAGGCGTCGCCGAGAAGGCCGACCAGTTCGACGCCAGCCCCGCGGACGACTAGACCCGGGTTGCGGGGGAGAGCACTGTGAACCTCCTGGATCGAGTGGTTGCCGGGACGGTCCCGCACCTTCCGCGCCGGCTCGTCGGCGCCGTTTCCCGGCCGTACATCGCCGGCGAGACCCTGGACGACGCCCTGGCCGTGACCCGTCGCCTGAACGAGGCCGGCATGGCCACCACCATGGACCTCCTCGGCGAGCACGTCTCGAACCAGGGGCAGGTGGACGCCGCGGTGGCGGTGTACCGGCAGGCGCTCTCCGAACTGGCCCGTCAGGGCCTCGACGGCAACATCTCGGTCAAGCTGACCCATCTCGGTCTCAAGCTGGACCGACCGCGCTGCGTGCAGAACGTGCGCTCCCTCGTGGAGGCGGCGGCCGCGTCCAAGACCATGGTCCGCATCGACATGGAGGACTCCTCGACCACGTCGGACACGCTGGAGATCTACCGCGAGCTCCGCGAGACGCACGACAACGTGGGCGTGGTACTCCAGGCGTACCTCCGGCGAAGCGAGCATGATGCGCGCGAGCTCGCCCGGATGGGTGCGCGCGTGCGCGTCTGCAAGGGTATCTATCGCGAGCCGGCGGACATCGCGTTCCAGGACGGCGATGAGATCAACCGCAGCTTCCTGCAACTCGTGGAGCACCTGCTCCAGCAGGGTTGTCACGTGGGGATCGCCACGCACGACGAACGTCTGGTGAATGGAGCCTATCGGATCCTGGAGACGGAAGGCGGCTGCGTGGGCCACTACGAGTTCCAGATGCTTCTGGGCGTCACCGAGCGCCTTCGCGATGGGATCGTGGCCGCCGGCCATCCGCTCCGCGTCTACGTTCCGTTCGGGGCGGAGTGGCACGCGTACTCGATTCGTCGCCTCCGGGAGAATCCGCAGATCGCGGGGCACGTCTTTCGCGCCATGTTCCGAAAGAGGTGACTCATCCTCATTCGTGAGCAACTCCCACCCGTCTATTGTCGTGGGGGTCGGGGACGCGTATTCTCGTCGACACGACTCTTGAGGAGCCCACCATCATGGAACTGACGACCGACATCCTCCGCCGGATGCCCAAGGTATTGCTGCATGATCACCTGGACGGCGGGCTGCGGCCCCGCACGGTGATTGAACTCGCCCGCGAACATCACGTGGAACTGCCCACCACGGACGAAGTGGAGCTGGAGAAGTGGTTCCACAAGGGAGCCATGGTCGGCAATCTGCCGCAGTACCTGGAAGGCTTCGGGGCCACGTGCGGAGTGATGCAGCATCCGGAGGCGCTGGAACGCGTGGCCGAGGAGATGCTGGGGGACATGGCGGCGGACGGCGTCTGCTACGTGGAGACGCGATTCTCCCCGCTCTTCCATACGCAGGGCGGCATGAAGCACCACCAGGTCCTGGAAGCGGTGATCCGCGGGCTGGAGCGCGGCCGCGAGCGCTACGGGGTCCGGTGGGGCATCATCATCTGCGCCATGCGCAGCATGGACCCCATGACCAGCCTCGAGATGGCGGAGCTGGCCGTGGCGTACCGGGATCGCGGCGTGGTGGGCTTTGATCTCGCGGGCGATGAGAAGGGACATCCTCCCAAGGATCACCTGGACTCGTTCCACTTCATCCAGCGCGAGAACTTCAACATCACCATTCACGCCGGGGAAGCGTTCGGCAAGGAGTCGATCTGGCAGGCGGTGCAGTTCTGCGGGGCGCATCGCATCGGACACGGCACGCGACTGCTGGAAGATCTGTTCCTGGAGGGCAGCCGCGTGGCGGGTGTGGGCTCGCTGGCGGGCTACGTGCTGGACCGCCGGATTCCCATCGAGATCTGCCTCACCTCGAACCTGCACACCGGGGCGGCCGCCAGCTACGCGGAGCATCCGTTCCAGTACTTCTTCGCCAAGCGGTTCCGCCTGGCCCTGAACACGGACAACCGGCTCATGTCGAACGTGACCATGACGGGCGAGTACGAAGTGGCCGCGCGCGAGTACGGCCTGGACTTCTGGGGGCTGGAGAAGATCGCGATCGATTCCATGAAGAGTTCCTTCCTGCCGCACTCGCAGCGCCTGTCGGTGATCTACGACGTGCTGAAACCGCGCTACGC
>BQJX01000334.1 GCA_021604925.1 Gemmatimonadota bacterium | reverse complement strand
GGCCGGCACCGAGTGGGGCTACCGGGCCACGTTCGCGCGGGCCTGGGTGCTGGAGAATCGTCTCGCCGAAACCGACTCCGCCAGCGCGCTGCTGTTCGAACTGGCCAACCGCGACACGCGCACCGAGGTGGGCGCGGCGGCCCGGCGTCGCAACGGCATGGCCGTGTGGAAGTTCGAGGAGCTGGACATCCCGCGGGTCGTCTTCATCCGCGGCGAAGGCGATGAGGACCTGGACGAGATCGTGGTGTCGCGCGTGGAGCCGCGCGAAGTTCCGCTGCCTCCGGGGACCCGGGAGGTTCGGGTGTGGGTTCGCATCCACGTGGCGCGCGACGGCTCCGTGGAGAACGCCAAGATCGTGAAGTCCGGCGGCGAGGAGTTTGACGACGCCGTGCGGGAAGCGGCGAACGCGTCGCGGTTTGTCGCGCCGGCCGATGGCGGTCCCGAGATCACGGTGGTGGAGTACCTGTTCCCGCCGCCGGTCCAGCACGACGCGAACGAGCTCGTGCAGGACGACGAGCCCTCCGCGGGCGACCGCGACGCCATGCTGGACGCACAGGATGCGGCGGCGGCACAGGACGCGGCGGACGCGGAGGCGGTGAACCCGTTCAGCGCGCCGCCGACCGAGGACGTGCCCCTGGAGACCGCGCCGATCGATTCGGCCGCCATCCGCTTTGACCGGCGGGGAGACGAGCGATGATGGAGACGGGACGGGTTGTCCTGAGCGAAGACGCCGCGCCGGGAGTGGGGCTGCTCGTCTTCCACTCGCCGGAAGTGGCGCGCGACTACCGACCGGGATCCTTTGTGCATCTGCGGACGGGAGACAGCGCCACGGTTCTTCGTCGGCCGTTCTCGATTGCGCGGGTCCGCGGCGAAGACGTGGTGCTGCTGTATCGCATCATCGGGAGCGGGACGGAGTGGATGCGCGCGCGTCGCCCCGGCGACGAACTGGACATGATGGGGCCGCTGGGCACCGTCTTTCGGCTGCGCGAGCGGGCGTCCCGCACGTTGCTTGTGGGCGGCGGACTCGGCATGGCGCCGCTCCTCGGACTTGCGGAAGCGCTCCGCCACGCCGGGTACGTCGGCGAGATGGAAGCGTTGCTGGGCATCCGCAGCCAGGGCGATGTGTTCGGCCCCGCCCTCACGGAGGGCGTGGATCTGGAGTGGCAGCTGGCCACGGACGACGGCTCGGGCGGCTTCCACGGCAACGCGGCGCAGCTCCTGGCGCGCCGGCTGGATGCGCTGGCCGCGAGCGGCGAGGATCCTTCGACCATCGCGATCTACTCCGCCGGTCCCGAGCCCATGCTGGAGGCGGTGGCGCGGATCTGCGAGCCGCGCGGCCTCGACCTGCAGGTGTCCATGGAGGCGCACATGGCGTGCGGCGTGGGCGCGTGCCGCGCGTGCGGGATCGTGCCCTGGAAGGACGAGAGCCGCATCCACGGCCGCGTGTGCAAGGAGGGTCCGGTGTTCGACGCGTCGGAGATTCTCTGGGACCAGGTGACGATATGAGTGCGCCTTCGCTGCGGGTGGACTTCGGCAAGTTCCAGCTGCGCAATCCGCTGCTGGCGGCCAGCGGCGCGTTCGGCTACGGGGCCGAGTACCGCGAGTTCATCGACAACGCCACGATCGGCGGCTTTGTCACCAAGAGCGTGACGCCGCAGCCGCGGCGGGGGAATCCGCATCCGCGCGTGGCCGAGACGCCGGCCGGAATGCTGAACTCCATCGGCCTGGAGAACCTGGGAATCGACCACTTCCTGGCGCACGAATGGCCCGAAGTGCTGAAAGAGCCCTGCGTGCCCATTCTCTCGGTCGCCGCGTACTCGCCGGACGAGTACGTTGAGATGTGTGCGAAAGCGCAGGCCGCGGGCGGCGTGCAGGCGATCGAGGTGAACCTCTCCTGCCCGAACGTGAAGGAGGGCGGGCGTACGTTCGGCGCGGATCCCGGCGCGGTGGAGGCCATCCTTCGCCGCTGTCGGCAGGAGACGGACGCGTTTCTCATCGCCAAGCTCACGCCCAATGCGGATCCGGTGGCCATCGCGCAGGGAGCGGAGGCCGGCGGTGCCGATGGCCTGTCGCTGATCAACACGCTGCTGGGCATGGGCATCGACGTGGAACGCCGTCGGCCGCTGCTGGCCATGGGAATGGGCGGGCTGTCGGGTCCGGCGGTGAAACCGGTGGCGCTGGCCATGGTGTATCGCGTGTGCCGCAGCACGAGCCTGCCGGTGATCGGAATCGGCGGAATCGCCACGTGGCAGGACGTGGTGGAGTTCCTGCTGGCGGGAGCGCGCGCGGTGCAGGTGGGCACGGCGCTGTTCTCCAATCCGCTGGCGCTGGCGGAGATGATCGACGGCATCACGGACTACTGCGTGCGACATGGGCACGACTCGGTCGAGGAGCTGATCGGGGCGTTGAGCGAGGGCGACCTCATCACGGAAGGGAAGTACGAGAAGTGAATGAAACACTGATCGGCCCCGGTGGAAACCTGACGGCGCGGGAGCGGGTGGCGGTGGCGCTGGACGTCCCCACGGCCGAAGATGCGCTGCGCGCGCGCGATTCCTTTGGCGACGCGCTGGGCCTCGCCAAGGTGGGCAGCGCGCTCTTCGTTCGCGCCGGGCTGCCGCTCATTGCGGAACTGAAGGACGGCGGCGCGCAGGTCTTCCTGGATCTCAAGTTCCACGACATCCCCACGGTGGTGGGCCAGGCGGTGGACAAGGCGGTGGATGCGGGCGTGGACTACCTCACGGTGCACGCCGCGGGCGGTCCCGCCATGGTGGAGGCGGCGGTGCGCGCGGCCGAGCGCGGCTCCACGCGGGTGCTCGCGGTCACGGTGCTCACGAGCCTGGATCTGGAGTCCTGGCGCGCGGGGGCCTCGCCGGACGAGGCGTCGGTGGAAGCGGCCGTGAGCCGGCTGGCCTCGCTGGCGGTGGGCGCCGGCGCGCACGGCCTGGTGGGCTCCGCGCGCGAAGCGGGTATCTTGAGACGTGCGGGGGGTCCGTCCTGCACGGTGGTCACTCCCGGGATTCACATGCCCGGTTCGGAAACGCCGGACCAGTCGCGGTCGGTCTCCGTGGAAGAAGCCGTGCGGAGCGGCTCCGACATTCTCGTGATCGGACGCGGCGTGATGAACGCGCCGGATCCGGCAGCTGCCCTTCGATCCGTCCAGCACGCGCTGGAGGAGGTGTCCCGATGAGGGAAGAAGCGCTGCTCAAGGCGTTCCACGAAACCGGCGCGCTGAAACGGGGGCACTTTCAACTGTCGTCGGGTCTGCACTCCGGAGTGTATTTCCAGTCCGCACTGGTGCTGCAGCATCCCGATCGCGCGGAGGTGCTGGGGCGCGCCCTGGCCAAGCTGGTGGCGGTCTATCGTCCCGAGGTGGTGGTGGGACCCGCGCTCGGTGGGCTGATCATCGGATGGGAAGTGGCGTGTGAGCTGGGCGTGCGCGGCATCTTTACCGAGCGGCAGGACGGGGTCATGTGCCTGCGTCGCGGCTTCGAGATCGGGAAGGGCCGCCGGGTGGTCATCGTGGAAGACGTGATCACCACCGGCAAGTCCACGCGCGAGACCATGGCCGTGATCGAGGCGGCCGGCGGCACCACCGTGGCGGTGGCCGCGCTGGTGGATCGCAGCGGCGGCACGGCGGAGCTGAACGCGCCCATGCACGCACTGCTCAGCCTTCCCGTGGAGACGAACACCCCGGACGAGTGCCCCGAGTGCCAGGCGGGGGTGCCGCTGGACAAACCGGGCAGTCGCCCGGGTGAGGCCACGCTGAAGGCCAAGTAGGCTCTCGATCGGACCCTCCCGCGCCCCGTGGTGTTTCCACCTTCGGGGGCGGGTTGTCGTTCAGGCGTAGCCGCCCCCTCCCGATGCAGGGAACAGAGGGGGGCACATGTTTCCTCGCGGTATCCTGACCCGACTTCGACGCCGTTTTCTCCACGATCGATCCCTTCCGGTGGGTCGCGTGGGCGGCCTGCGTCTGGAACTGCATCCGGGCGCGCTGTTCGTGGCGGTCGTGATGACCATGTCGCTGGCGCGCGCGTTCGGTTCGCGGCTCGCGCTGGAGTTCGGGCCGCTGGCCGGCACGTCGCCGGTGGTCGGGGCCGCGGGTCTGGCACTGGGAATCCTGGTCTCGCTGTTCCTGCACGAAGGGGCGCACGCGTTGGCCGGGCGCCGCGGCGGCATGACCCCGCGCCGGATCGTGGTGCATCCGCTGGGCGCCACGCTGGAGTTCACCTCTTCTCGCGTTCCGAACCCCGTTACCGAACTTCGGATGGCGTTGGCCGGGCCGCTGGCGAGTTTCGT
>BQJX01000333.1 GCA_021604925.1 Gemmatimonadota bacterium | reverse complement strand
GCCCCGGGGGCGGGCGACGTGCCGCGCTTCGATGCCGCTCCGGCTGCCTTCTTCATCAGGTAGGACCTCCGCCGCCGGCACCGGTGCCGATGTTGGGACTGTTCACGACCGCCACGGGCGTTCCCGCGTAGGTGTAGGTGTCCCCCCACGCGTCGTTCAGCAGCTCCGACCCGGAGGGCAGGAGCCCCGCGTCCTGCAGCATGGTGTACGCGCCATCCGTTCCGCCCTGGTCTTCCCAGTGGGTCGGAAGCGGCGGCAGCGACGAGCTCACCCGCTGCCACTCGTAGTTGCGCAGCGCCACGTGGATCTGCTGGATCTCCTGCAACGTCCGCTCCCGCGCCACCACGCCGGCGGACACCGACAGCGAGATGTCGTCGGCGGTCGACGCCGTGAAGTCGCGACCGGCGCTGGACACGGTGGCGCTCATGCCGCTGCGCGTGTAGCTGTACGCGTTGGCCCAGGCATCCGTGGAGTAGTCGTCGTTCTGGACCTGGCCCACCAGGTAGCCCTGCGTTTCCAGGTCCGCCAGCGCCGCGGGGAACGAGCCGAAGTCCTCGTAGTGCGCCAGCAACGCGGTCTCCAGACTCTCCAGTTCGTCCACGGTGGCGGACGCGCGGGCCCGATCCTCGAAGACGGTCGCCAGCGGCACGGCCACGGACGCCAGGATCGCCACCACCGCGATCACGACGATCAGCTCGAGCATCGTGAACGCGCGCTGGGAGCGCACCTGGCGAAGAACGGATCTCAAACGGTTGCCTTTCATCAGTAGCTCGTCCCGATGTCCTGATACATCTTGTAGAGGGGCGTCATCACCGAAAGCACGACAAAGAGCAGCAGTCCGCCCATGACCACGGTGAGGATCGGGTTCATGAGATCCATCACGGCCTTCGTCTTGAGCGGGATCTCCCGATCGTAGATCTTGGACGCCTTGGCCAGCGAAGACACGAGCTGCCCCGACTGCTCCCCCATTCGAACCATCCGCACCACCAGGCGCGGAAACACGCCGCTTTCGCGAAACGCGTTCGAGATCGTGGATCCTCCCAGGATGCTGTCCCGCGCCTCCCGGACGGCCGCCGCGATCTTCCGGTTGGGCACCATGGCAGCGATCATTTCCAGCGCGTGCGGCACGCCGATTCCGGAATCCAGGAACGAACCGAACGCCTGCGCGATCTGCGAGAAGCAGAGCATCTCCACCAGGTCGCCCACGACCGGGATCTTCAGCACCGCCACATCGGCCTGGAACCGAACCCGCTCGATCCGAAACAGCGCCCACACGCCGGCCCAGATGAGAGCGCCGCCCAGCAGGATCCCCAGCCAGTTCCCCGTGACGAAGTCGCTCACCGAGATGAGAAACCGCGTGGACCACGGCAGCTCGAAGTTCACGCGTTCGAACACCACCGCGAATCTCGGAAAGACGAAGCCGATCACCAGCCCCACCAGACCGATCAGTGCGAACAGGATGATCGTGGGATAGGTGGTCAGGTCCTTCAGCTTGCGACGGAACGCCTCCCGCCACTCCAGTTGCTGCAGGAGCCGCTCGAAGACCTTGGGCAGCTGTCCCGACTGCTCTCCGGCGTCCACCATGTTCACGTACTGCCGATCGAACACGCGCGGATGGGCGCTCATGGCCTGGGTCAGGGTTTCGCCTGCCGTCAGGCGGTCCCGCACGTCCTGGATGACGGCGCGGAATCCGGGATCCCCGGTCTCTTCCACGAGGTCTTCCAGCCCGCTCAGGATCGGCACCCCGGAATCCAGGACGTTGACCATGTTGAAGGTGAACAGGATCAGCTCCGCCGGCTTCACGCGGCGGACGCGCGCGGCACCGGCCCCCACGTTGACCTGCTTGGCACGGACCAGCAGGATGCCGTCGCTCCGGAGAATGCGCCGCAGGTCGCCTTCGTTGGCCGCCACACGCCGGCCGTCCACGGGCCGTCCCTGCAGGTCTCGCGCCGAGAATGCAAACGTGGCCATGACTAGCTCACGCCACGACGCGCGACATCGCGTCGATCGGGATTTCGCCCGCCAGGACCAGTTCGCGGGCATGCTCTCGAATCGGAACGAACCCGCTCTTCCGGGCCACCTCCAGCAACGTCGCCTCGTCCGCGCCCTGGGAGATCGCCTCGGACAGCTCCTCGGTCAGCACCAGCAACTCGTAGACGACCCGGCGTCCCTTCATGCCGAAGCCGCCGCAGTCGTCGCACCCCTTGCCCTCGTGCACGTTCGCGGAGTCGGTGATCGCGATGCCCAGGAGCTTCTTCTCCGCGTCGGTGGCCGGTCGGCTCTCCCTGCACGAGGGACAGACCCGGCGCGCCAGACGCTGGGAGACCACGCCGGCCAGGGTGGCCGAGATCAGGAACGGTTCCACCTCCAGGTTGCGCAGGCGTGTGACCGTGCCGATGGCGCCGTTCGTGTGGATCGTGGACAGGACCAGGTGCCCGGTGAGCGCCGCCCGCACCGCGATCTCCGTCGTCTCCTTGTCGCGCATCTCCCCCACCAGGATCACATCCGGATCCTGCCGCATCAAGGCGCGCAGGCCGCGCGAGAACGTGAGGCCGGCGCGCTCGTTGATCTGCGACTGCCGGATCCGGGGGAGCCGGTACTCGACGGGGTCCTCCAGCGTCATCACGTTCTGCGCTTCGCAGTCCAGCTCGGACAGCGCGGCGTAGAGCGTGGTGGTCTTTCCCGATCCGGTCGGCCCGCTCGCAAGCACGATTCCGTGCGGCCGGCGAAAGAGGGCCCGCACCTGCTCCACGTCGCGTTCGCGGAATCCCAGGTCCATCAGCCCCACCCGGATCGAGCTCTGCTGCAGGATCCGGACGACGACGTTCTCGCCGTGCACGGTGGGCAGCGTGGAGATCCGCAGGTCCACCCCGCGACCGCCCACGAAGAGGCTGATCTTGCCGTCCTGGGGCAGACGACGCTCCGAGATGTCGAGCCCGCCGATGACCTTGATGCGGGTCGCAATGGGCACGGACAGCCCCGCCGGAAGTCGATGCACCGTGCTCATCAGGCCGTCCACGCGCATCGCCACCGCGAGCTCGTCTTCTCCGGGCTGCAGATGGAGATCCGTGGCCCCCTGCCGCACGGCGTCGGCCATCAGCCGGTCGAAGAGCCGGACCACCGGCATCTCCACGGTCCCGTCCGACTCCACCGTGGCCGAGATCAGCGCCATCTGCGCGATCTTGTCGATCGACTCCTCGCGCGCCTCCGCCTCGCCCGGGCCGTAGATCCGGTCGATCAGCTCGTGGATCTGCGTGTCTCCGAGCAGCACCCCCTCCGGGCGCCGCCGGGTGACCATCTGCACGTAGTCGAGCGCTTCCAGGTCGTCCGGATCGCGCATGCCCAGCGTGATCCGGTCGTCGTTCACGGCCAGCGGCACCAGGCCGTACCGGGCCGCCACCGGACGAGGGACCAGCTCGGTCGCCTTCTCGTCGGGAACGAAGTTCTCCAGCGCGGAGGCATTCCATCCGGTCGGGCTCATGCGTTCGCTCCGATCGCTGCGCTCATCGGCTAATCCGCTTCTTCATGGTGAACTCGTTGCCGAAGCCGGCGCGGTACTCGTGCTCCAGCTCCTCCATCACGCTCTGCATGATCCCGAGGCCGTACCCGCCCTCGGCCAACTCGGTCGGGTCCGGGAGATCCGCCGCGTTCGTCGGATCGAACTCCTCGCCCGCGTCCCGAATGCACGCCGCAATCGTGTCGTTCCGGAACTCCAGCGCCAGCGCGATGGGACCGGGCTCGCCGGGATAGGCATGCCGGACCACGTTCGTGACCGCCTCCACCACGGCAATGCGGACGTGGGACACCGCCACGTCGTTCGGGCCGAGGCCGACGCACTCCGTCAGAAAGGTCTGCACCAGGGACGAGACCACGGGAATACTGTCGGGCCGCGCCACCAGCTCCACCTCGAGCCGGGGGGGCGCGAACGACACGGTGGGTCCCACAGTTCCCTCCCAGGAAAGGCCAAGGATTCCGACAACACGGAAAGACTCAATAGGGACATCGGAACGCAGAGCTTCGGAATTGAGTGCGATGCTTTGCGATCAGCGACAGGCTACGGCCTCAAGCGGGCCCAACCCGGGGTCGATGGAGAAGGACACACCGCCCGACCGCGGAGGGAACGACGTATGAATCTGACGATCGAGAAGAAGGGGACCGTGGTGGTGGTCCACGTGGCGGACACCCAGGTGGGTGCGGACATCGCGGATGAGTTCCGCATGCGCGTCCAGGCCGAGATCCCCGAAGAGGGCGCCCAGGTGGCCATGGATCTCTCCCAGGTGGACTTCATGGACAGTTCCGGCCT
>BQJX01000332.1 GCA_021604925.1 Gemmatimonadota bacterium | reverse complement strand
GTGAGTCTCGGGGTTGCCCGGATCGACGGGGGACCGGATGCGTTCACACCGCGCAACGTCTGGGGCGGGGTGGGCGGGGCCAAGGCCACGTTCGAGGGCAAGAGCTACGGCATTCTGGCGGTCGACGGTCGGCTGTGGATGTGGGTGTCGCCCGGCTCCGACGCCGAGGGCTACCGCGAGGCGCGGCTGGCGGTCTCCGACGATGAGGGTGGCACCTGGACGCCACTGGACTGGGCGTTCACCGCCGAGGACCGGCGCGTGTTCCCTGCGTTCCTGCAGTTCGGGCCGCGGCAGGACGGCGACCCGGACAACGCCGCGGTCTACGCGTACTTCATCGAACTGCAGGGCGCGCCGGACAAGCTGCGCGTGCAGCGGCCGGGGCGGGTTCACCTGGCCCGCGCGGACCGGACGTCGCTGGGCGAGCGCGCGGCCTGGCAGTTCCACGCGGGCCTGGACTCCACCGGTCAACCGCGCTGGGTGAGCGACGCGTCGGCGTCCCGTCCCGTGTTCGAGGATCCGGCGGGCGTGGGCTGGTGCCTGAGCGTGTCCTACCACTCGGGATTGCAGCGCTACGTTCTGATCACGGAGCACCGCAAGACGTTTGGCGGCAACCTCGGCTTCTTCGAAGCGCCCACTCCCTGGGGACCCTGGTCCACCGTGGAGTATTCGCGCGGGTGGGGGCCGAGCGAACTGCCGCATCGCTGGTTCTACGGAAACATCGCGCCGGGCTGGAGTCGCGGCGACGAGTTCGTCTTTGTGGCGACGGGCGTCCGCGAGTGCGATCGATGGATGTCGGTGCCGGCGCGCTTCGTGCGGACGCGGGACGGGACGCCGGACAGGACGCCGTAGGTCAGCGGGGCCGCGCGGGAAAGCCGACCGTCTCGCGGATGCGCTCCAGGAGGGGAAGGGCGGACTCCCGGGCTCGCCGGGCTCCGTCCTTGAGCACGGCTTCCAGATCGTCCGGGCGACTCAACCACTCCTTGCGACGTTCCCGGGCGGGCCCGATCAATTCCTCGGCCTTCTCGTGCAGCGCCTTCTTGGCATCGCCGTAGCCCATGCCACCGGCGCGGTAGCGTGCCGCCAACTCCTTGCGCTCCTCTTCGGAGGCGAACAGCGTGTACAGCGAGAAGATGGTGCAGGTGTCCGGGTCCTTGGGATCCTCCACCGGCGTGGAGTCGGTCACGATGCCCATGATTCGCTTGCGCAGCGGCTTGGCTTCGGCGAACAGGTCGATCGTGTTCCCGTAGCTCTTGGACATCTTGGCGCCGTCCACGCCCGGCACCACGGCCGTGGACTCCAGGATGAGCGGCTCGGGCACTTCCAGCAGTTCTCCCCACTCGTTGTTGAAACGGATGGCGAGATCCCGCGAGATTTCCACGTGCTGTTTCTGGTCCTTGCCCACCGGCACCAGGTTCGCCGAGTACATGAGGATGTCGGCGGCCATGAGCACGGGATAGGCAAAGAGACCGTGCGAAGCGCTGAGTCCGCGCGCCACCTTGTCCTTGTAGCTGTGCGCCCGCTCGAGCAGCCCCATCGGAGTGAGACAGGACAGGTACCAGGCCAGTTCGTGGTGCTCGGGAAGATCGGCCTGGTCGAAGAGCACGCTTCGCTGGGGGTCCAGTCCCAGCGCCAGGTAGCCGGCGGCCACATCGCGGATGTTGGCGCGGACCGTCTCCGGATCCCGCTGGGTGGTCAGGGCGTGGTAGCTGGCGATGAAGAAGTAGCACTCGTGATCGTCCTGCAGTTCCAGGAACTGCCGGATCGCCCCGAAGTAGTTCCCCAGATGCAGCACGCCCGAGGGCTGGATTCCTGAAAGAACTCGCATGACCCCTCCGCGGTCGATCGTGGCGCGACGGAGTTTACGCTGAATGGTCGCGTTCGGGAAGGCAGACGGGGCCGGTGGAGGGCCGCCGGCGCGGTGGCTTGCCGTCCGGGGCCGGCCGCTTCTTCCCCCGGGGCCTTGCATTTGGTACGATGGTGAGTCCCCCCTCGCCTTTGCAACTCGGTCCACATCCTGGGAGGCCCCAAATCTCGTTTGCCAGAATCTGCGAGCGCGTGGCGGCCCTGGGGCGATCCCGGCCGAACCGGGTTCTCTGGGGGTGCGTTGCCATCGGCCTGGGCATCCCGGTCGCCGGCCACGCCGTCTATACCGACATCACGGTGTTGAACACGTCGTTCTCGGCCAAGGGCATCACGTTCGGTACCGGCTGGGGAGACTTCGACAACGACGGTGACCAGGACTGCTTCGTCAGTCGGCACTGGGTGCGGCCGATCATCTTCGAGAACTCCGGGGACGGGAACCTGGAGTACGCCGTGTTCCCGCCGCTCTTCGATCCGCCCGACGATCACCACGGCGGCCTCATTGCGGACATCGACCAGGACGGCGACCTCGACCTCTACCTCACGGGAGGCGCGGACGCGGGCGCCGGCGAGGTCCCCAAGAAGATGTACCGGAACGACGGCGGGTTCGTCTTCACGGATGTGGCCGCCGCCTGGGGTCTGGAGGACACGTTCGCCCGCGGCCGCGCCGCTTCCGCGATCGATCTGGAGTTGGACGGCGACGTGGACATCTTCGTGGCCAAGGCGGCCCGCACGGCCTCGCCGAACGCACTGTTCATCAACGATGGGAACCAGTCCTTCACCGATCAGGCGCTGGCGGCGGGCGTGGCGGACGAGTTCGGCAGCGTGGGCGGGATCTGGGGCGACTACGACAACGATGGTGATCCGGATCTCTTCATCTCGGGCGAGGAGGAGGTCTCGTTCGAGACGCGGCTGTACCGGAACGACGGGAACCTGAGTTTCTCGAACGTGACCGCGTCGGTGCTGCCCTCGTCCACCCAGCGCTCGGCCGCGGCCTGGGGCGACTACGACAACGATGGGGATCTGGACCTGGCCACGGGGCTGGGCGACCGTGCGCTCTTCGACGCGGTGTCCTGGACTCCGGACTCCATCTCGTTCTTCTTCAACACGCGGCTCGGGGACGACGGCCTGGACGGGCTGGCGTTCACGCAAACCGGCGACAGCGCCAGCTACGATCTCGCCCTCGACGGGTTCTTCCAGCAGAACTCCATCTTCATCTCCGAGACCGCCTACGGGCCGCCGCCGTTCTCGCCGTTTCCACTGCCGTTCGAGATCTTCGGCGCTCCCACGTTTTCGCCCGGCACGTCGCTCGCGTTCTACCTGTGGACGCAGGAGTTCTTCGATGTGTGGGAGATGCGCTGCAACGCGCCGCCGGCCGCGGGGCACTCCTTTGCCGGAGTGATCACCGCGAACGGCCAGTTCACCGACGTGTCCGGAATCAGCACCGAGACCTACGCGCTGGCTCCGCGCGGAACGCAACTCTGGCGCAACGACGGCGGCGTGTTCACGGACGTCACGGTGGCGGCGGGGATCGTGGACACGGTGAACGTTCACTCGATGGCCTGGGTGGATGTGGACCAGGACGGTCGTCTGGATCTGTACGTGATGAACAAGGGCGATACCGAGAATCTCAACGAGCCCAACGTGTTCTACCGCAATCTGGGCGGCGGCGTTTTCACGGACGCCACCGCGGCGTGGCAGCTGGAAGGGCCCGCTGGGGGAATGGGAGACACGTTTGCGTTCCAGGACTACGAGGGCGACGGCGATCTGGACGTGGTCATGACCTCGGGGGTGGGCCCCAAGTTCTTTGCCGATCAGGAGCGCGTGCGGTTCTACCGCAACGACGGCGTCACCGGGAACCGTCTCCGGGTGGATCTGGAAGGAACCACGTCCACCAAAGATGGCTACGGCGCGTGGGTCACGTGCGTGTCGGCGATTGCCGGGCGGCAGCATCACTACGTGACCGGCAACAACTGGCGCGGGGGTCAGACGATGCTGGAGCCGTACTTCGGACTGGGTGCGGATACGGTGGTGGACAGCCTGATCGTGGCGTGGCCGTCCGGGGTCCTCGACATCGTGACCGCGATTCCCAGCGGTGACGTGACGGTGATCGAGTCCCAGCCCGTCGTGGCCGCTCCCACGGTGGCCGCCGCCGTCGCGCCGTTGGGCGTGGCCGGCGTCCCGCAGCCGTCTTCCGCCGCCGTCCGCTTTTCCCTGAGCGGCCGCCGCGATCTCCCCGCCCGGCTACAGGTCTTCGACGTGGCGGGACGACAGGTCCACTCGCAGTCGGTGCCCGCCGGTGCCTCGCGGGCCGACTGGGACGGACGGAATGCACTGGGAGAACGGGTGGGCGGCGGAGTCTACTTTGTGCGCCTGGTGGAAGGCGATCGGACCGCGACCAACAAGCTGGTTCGGCTGCGTCCCTAGGGACGCCGTGGGACTCA